>JAURLR010000277.1 GCA_030831135.1 Alphaproteobacteria bacterium | reverse complement strand
CGACGCGCGAGCGCAATGTCGAGCAAACAGCCTATCGGACCAACCTGGAAGCTGCCGAGGAAGTGGCGCGCCAGTTGCGCCTGCGTGATCTGGCCGGGCTGGTCGTGATCGATTTCATCGACATGGATGTCTCGCGCAACAACCACACGGTCGAGCGCAAACTCAAGGAAGCCATGAGCACCGACCGGGCACGGATCCAGATCGGGCGCATTTCGTCCTTTGGCCTGCTCGAATTGTCACGCCAGCGGTTGCGTTCCAGCCTGCACGAAGCTCACACACAGACCTGTCCGGTCTGCCAGGGCGCGGGTTTCGTGCGGTCGACGGAATCGACCAGCATGGCCATTCTGCGTGAGCTTGAAGAAGAAGGCCTGCGCAAACGGACGAGTGAGGTCGTCGTCACGGCACACACCGATATTGCGCTCTACCTCCTCAACCAGAAACGAGACACATTGCGTGAGATCGAGGAACGCCACGGTGTCCGTATCCTCGTCAGGGCTGATGCCGATCTGACGGCGGCCGATTATGAAGTCGGCCATGTTCGCGCCGATGGCGAAGAGGACAAGGACGACAAGAGCGACCGGAATGCCCGCTCCTCACGGGGTGGCGAAAAGCGCGATGATGATGCGCCCAAGCGCCGCCGCCGCCGGGGTCGCAAGCGTTCAGACGAACCCTCGGACGGTGACGAAACCGCCAAGACGACTGATGCCGAGGACGAGCCAGAGGCCGAAACGCCCGAAGCCGAAAGTGACGATGATGATGACGGCGCAAAGCGCAACGGTCGTCGTCGCGGTCGGCGCGGTGGTCGCCGGCGTCGGAAATCGGACGCAGACACGGACACGGATACGGATACGGATACGGACGCACCGGAAAATGCCGAACAGGCATCGGAAGCTGACGAATCCGAAGATGGCGCGGAAGCGGCAACCGAGAACGAGTCAGACACCGAATCTGGTGATGATGAAGATGACGCTCCCAAACGTCGTCGTCGTCGTCCGCGCCGCCGCGGACGCCGCACCCGGGACAACGCTGAGTCGGATTCTGACGCGACAACGGAAGACTCCGAACCCGTCGCAGATGAATCCGAGGCCAAGGTCGCCGATGATGACGCTGATTCCGATGTCGATGCAGACCTCGATATTCCCGAGCCGAAGCAGACTCACGATGACGCGGAAGCCGACACCGATTCAGATGAAGAGGTTGACGCTAATTCGTCCAGCGATGCTCCCGAGTCAGATCCGACAGAGCCTGCCATCGCTGCTGCTGACGAAAGCGAAGCGGAAGCTGAGCCTGAAAGCGAGCCTGCGGAAACTGAACCGGAGACACCCGAAGCGGCAGAAGAAAAGGACGATGATCGTCCTCGTCGCTCGGGTTGGTGGAGCCGCGGCGCGTCCTAAAGGCGCTGCGCGGGCGTCAAAAGCCCTACTTGCGCCAACGCCGCAGGCGTTCGACGGCACGTGTCATGTCGTCCTCGCTTCCGGCAAACGAGAACCGCACATAGGTGTTGCCACGATACGGGTCGAAATCGAGACCCGGCGTGGCAGCCACCTGCGCTTCTGTCAGCATGCGGCGGCAGAACTCCGCGCTGTCATTGGTCATGTGACCAACATCGGCATAGATGTAAAACGCGCCATCGGCTGGCGCCAGTCGATCAAACCCGGCCCTGGGTAGCTCCGCCAACAGGATGTCGCGATTGCGCGCATAACGCGCAATATTGCTTTGCAACTCCTCCTGACTATCAAAAGCAGCCATCGCGGCATGTTGAGAGAGCGTCGGCGGCGAGATGAACAGGTTCTGAGCCAGACATTCGATCGAGCGGGTCATCTCCGGCGGGACGATCATCCATCCCAGACGCCAACCGGTCATCGAGAAGTACTTCGAGAAGCTGTTGATGATGACGGCTTCGGGGTCATGCTCGAGCGCGGTCAAGGAGTCATGCCCATAGGTGATGCCGTGATAGATCTCATCCGAGACAAACCGGATATCGTTTTCACGACAATACCCCGTCAACCCGGCCATCTCCGCAGCACCGATCATTGTGCCTGTCGGGTTGGACGGGCTGGCCACGATCAGTCCGTCGAGACGCCCTTCGACCCTGGCGAGCAATTCGGGCGTGGGCTGGAACCGATCCTCCAGCCGGGTTTCGACAATCACGGGCTCGATTCCCAGCGCTGTCAGAATATTTCGATAGGCCGGGTATCCCGGTGCCGCAAGAGCCACACGATCGCCGACATCGAACGCGGCGAGAAACGCCAGCAGGAATGCACCGGACGAACCCGTTGTGATCACGATCCGCGCCGGATCGACGGATACACCATAGAAATCGGAATAATGCGTCGCCAGGCGTTCGCGCAGGGCGGGGATTCCCAAGGCATCGGTGTAGCCCAGACGATCAGCGTTCAGGGCGGCAATGGCGGCGTCCCGAACCCGCGCCGGGGCCGAAGTGCCCGGCTGCCCGACCTCCAGATGGACGATATCCTCCCCGGCGGCATCCAGCACATTGGCTTCACGCATGACGTCCATGACGATGAAGGGGTCAATCTGACCCCGGCCTGAAATCTTGAGGCTCATGATACGGCCCTATTCGTCGGCGCTGACGGCCAGTCCAAACGACCTCGGGTCCTTCACGAACTGGCAGGTCTGGACCCGCGGCAGACCACGTGGGCAGTAAAACCCGTTGATACGCCCGATTGCAGGTGACGTCCTGAGGTCATGGCCCAATGCACGAAGCCCGTCCTGATCGGTGACCGACATATCTGATTCCACGACCACAACATCCGGATTGCCCGTAGTGTGCGCACGCGGCGCAGCAATCGCCGAAATCACGTCACCGCTTTCATCCTGCACGGTGTCGAGTGCGATGCGGCTCACCGTTTCGGCAACAGGCCCCGAACCGGCAGCAGCAAAGAAGGTCAAACCGATCTTCTCATTCACCATCATTGCCATGGACGGCAGCGCAGCGCGCGGGGCAGCGGGCGGATTGGCAAGGATCACACCGGTACCCGGTGCGACCACGCCACTACCGAACGGCCCGTTCATCGTG
>JAURLR010000276.1 GCA_030831135.1 Alphaproteobacteria bacterium | reverse complement strand
TGCAAAAGGTTCGGGCCTGTCGATGATGATCGAGTGCCTTGTCAGCCTGTTCGCATCCAACCCGCTGATCACGCCGAATATCGGCCCGGACGCGACGCCCACCGGCTATCGCCAGAACGGGCTGTGCGCCGCGATTGATATTTCCGCGTTTACCGATCTCGACAGCTACAAGGCTGATATCGACGCACTGGCACAAAGCCTCAAAGGCCTGCCGCGCGCCGAAGGTGTCGATGAGATCTACGCACCCGGTGAACGCGGCGATAAAATCCTGCGCGAACGGACCGCCAACGGCATCCCGCTGGCCCAGGGCACCTGGGACCGCCTGAAAGCGGAAGCCGACAAGCTGGGCATCGCCATGCCGGACTCGCGATAGGCGCCGACAAGACCTGTAGCCTCACACCAAAGACGAATAGGGGCCGGACATCCTACGTGCTAATGCGGATACAGCAAGGGCTGACGAAACAGTCCTGATTCATCCTGAGAGGGGAAGCACCAATGAAGAACATCCTGATTGCGGCTGTTGCAACTCTTGCAACCGGTCTGTCCCTGGCAAGCGCGCCAGCCCATGCGAATTGCGATGCTGGCGAGATCGTCATCAAGTTCGCGCATGTCACCAATACCGACAAGCATCCCAAGGGGATCGCCGCCTCGCTGCTCGAAAAGCGGGTGAACGAGGAGATGCAAGGCAAGGCCTGCATCCAGGTTTTCCCGAACTCTAGTCTGTACAATGACGACCAGGTGCTCGAGGCGATGCTGCAGGGCGATGTCCAGTTGGCCGCCCCGTCGCTGTCCAAGTTCGAAACCTTCACCAAGAAGTTCCGTCTCTTCGACCTGCCTTTCGTCTTTGAAGACATCAATGCCGTGGATCGCTACCAGACCTCGGATGATGGGCAGAAACTTCTGAAATCCATGGAGCGGAAGGGCCTGCTCGGGCTTGCTTTCTGGCACAATGGCATGAAGCAGATGTCTGCCAACAAACCGCTGATCAGCCCCAAGGACGCCGCTGGCCTGAAGTTCCGTGTCCAGCCATCTGACGTTCTGGTCGCCCAGTTCGAAGCTTTGGGTGCCAATCCGCAGAAGATGGCCTTCAGCGAAGTCTATGGCGGCCTCCAGACCAAGGTCGTGGACGGCCAGGAGAACACCTGGTCGAACATTTATGGCCAGAAATTCTTCGAAGTTCAGGACGGAATCACCGAGACCAATCACGGCATCATTGACTATCTGGTCGTGACGTCGACGAAGTGGTGGAACGATCTGCCCGAGGATATCCGCAACCAGCTCGGCACCATCATGAACGAGGTGACCGAAGCGCGGAACAAGGAAGCGACCGCGGTCAACGAGAAGGCCAAGCAGCTCGTCATCGAAGCCGGAGGCACCATCCGTGCGCTGACACCCGCGCAACGCAAGGAGTGGGTCGATGCGATGAAGCCGGTCTGGAAGAAGTTCGAGAACGAAATCGGTCTCGACACGATCGAATCCGCTCTGACCTATAACGAGAGCAGCTAGGTCGCGTTTCGACACAGGAAGGATTAGCCCTTCCGAAACATCAAAACCACCGGCCGGATGACCATCCGGCCGGTGGTTCGCGACGGTGACGATGGGAGTGGGGATGGACACGTGGGGCAACAGCGGATTCAGCCGCTGGATAAATAACATTGAGGAAACGCTGATCGCGGTCATCCTTGGCCTGATGACGATGATCACCTTTGCCAATGTCGTCGCCCGCTATGTCTTCAACTCCAATATCCTCTGGGCACTGGAAGGAACCGTGTTCCTCTTTGCCTGGCTTGTTCTGGTCGGCGCCTCCTACTGCGTGAAGACCTGCGCACATCTCGGCGTGGATGTTGTCGTGAATGCGTTGCCGCCAGTTCCGCGCCGAGGCCTCGCCGTTCTGGCAATCATCGCCTGCCTTGCCTTCAGCATCCTGCTGCTCATCGGGTCGTGGAATTACTGGTCACCCTTTGTCGGCGAACGGGCCTGGTACCAGGTCAACGATATCGTCATGCCCGAAGCCCTGCAGTTCCTGGCCACCTGGCTGAACGAAGGCGAGCGCTATGACAAGCTGCCGCGTTTCATCCCGTATTTTGCGCTACCGCTGGGCGTCACGCTTTTGACGCTCCGGTTTGCCGAAGCAGCCTGGCGGATCTTCACCGGCCGACAGTTGCTGGTGATCGCCAGCCATGAAGTCGAGGAAATACACGGCGACGAAACCGCCACGAACGAGGGGAGCCGCTGACAATGGAAGCCTTGATCCTGTTTGCCATGGTCATCGGCCTGCTCCTGATCGGCGTTCCCATCGCTGTGGGACTTGGTCTCTCCTCCATCTTCTTCCTACTGATCTATTCGGACGCTTCGCTGGCTTCGATTGCCCAGACCCTGTTCAACGCCTTCGCCGGGCATTTCACCCTGCTGGCGATCCCGTTCTTCGTTCTGGCCTCCGCCTTCATGTCGACCGGCGGCGTGGCACAACGGATCATTCGCTTTGCGATCGCAGCTGTCGGCCACTTCCCCGGTGGTCTGGCAATCGCGGGTGTCTTCGCCTGTATGCTGTTTGCCGCCCTTTCCGGCTCTTCCCCTGCCACCGTGGTCGCCATCGGCTCCATCGTGATCGCTGGAATGCGCCAAGTCGGCTACACGAAGGAATTCGCGGCTGGCGTCATCGCCAATGCCGGCACGCTCGGAATTCTTATCCCGCCATCCATCGTCATGGTGGTCTATGCCGCTGCCGTCGACGTCTCGGTGGGCCGCATGTTCCTCGCGGGCGTCATCCCCGGCATCACCGCCGGTCTCATGCTGATGATTGCGATTTATATCGTCGCCAAATGGAAGGGATTGCCCTCCCAGCCACGTGCGAGCTTCCGCGAGCTCATGAGTGCGGGAAGCGCCGCTGGCTGGGGGCTGTTCCTGATCGTGATCATTCTGGGTGGCATCTATGGCGGGATTTTCACCCCGACCGAAGCCGCCGCCGTTGCCGCGGTCTATGCCTTCCTGATCGCGAACTTCATCTATCGCGACATGGGTCCCCTCAAGGGCGAGGGTGGCAGGCCGGTCAGCTTGCTCAGAAAGCCCTCGGCACTGATTACGGCCTGGGTGCATCCCGACACCAAGAAAACCCTGCTGGAAGCCGGAAAACTGACGATCATGCTGATGTTCATCATCGCCAATGCACTGATCCTCAAGCATGTTCTGACCGAAGAACGCATCCCGCAACTGATCACAGAAGCCCTGCTGTCTGCCGGGTTCGGGCCGATCATGTTCCTGATCGTGGTCAACGTGCTTCTGCTGATCGGCGGGCAGTTCATGGAGCCCTCGGGTCTGATCGTGATTGTCGCACCGCTTGTCTTCCCGATCGCCATCGAGCTGGGGATCGACCCGATCCATCTGGGCATCATCATGGTGGTGAACATGGAGATCGGCATGATCACCCCACCGGTCGGGCTGAACCTGTTCGTGACCGCCGGGGTGGCGGGCATGTCGGTGATGAATGTCGTCCGTGCCGCCCTGCCCTGGGTCGGCATCATGTTTATCTTCCTGATCCTCGTGACCTACGTTCCCGTCCTCTCGACCTATCTGCCAACCGCGCTGATGGGGCCGGAGATCATCACGAAATAACGGCGGGCCTGCACCATGCAAGCCCGCCGCCCAATTTCGTCAAGCGCGGATCAACTCCGCGCGCCATAACAAGTAACGCCAACAGGTTACTTGGCTGCCGGAACCTCGATGCCCAGCAGGGCGGCGGCATTGCCGCCCATCACCCGGGCCTTGTCGTCTTCCGAGAGGTTCTTCACGGAATCCACGTGACCGACGGGATCGGTCTCTGCCATGTCATAGGGATAATCGGTGCCCATGACGATGTGGTCCGCGCCCCAGGTCTCGATGAGGTAACGCAGCTGGTGCTCGGTGAAGACAACCGTATCGAAGTACAGCTTCTTCACATATTCCGAGGGGGCCTTGGTCAGGTTCACCCGGCAGTCATCGCGCAGATGATAGGGGTGATCAAAACGTCCAACATAAGTCGGTACATAGCCGCCGCCATGGGCGATGCAGATCTTCAGGCCGGAATATTTCTCCAGATACCCGTCAAACACCAGATGCCCGACCGCGAGGGCGGATTCGAGCGGATGGCCAATCGTGTTCCGGAAATAGTGATCGGTCATGCGCTCCTTGAAGCTGGTCCCGATGGGATGCATGAAGATCACGATGCCCAGCTCTTCGGCGCGGGCGAAGAACTTCTCCAGCCCGGCGCGGGTCAGATCCGTGCCGTTGACGTTGGTGGAAATCTCCACGCCCTTCATGCCGAGATCGTTCACGCAGCGGTCGAGTTCGGCGACCGCGATATCGGCATCCTGCAGCGGCACGGTGCACAGGCCGACGAAGCGATCCGGGTTGCCGGCGCAGATCTCGGCGATGCGGTCGTTGACGACGACCGCCGTCTCGCGCGCGAAGTCCGCATCGTAACCGTAATTGTAGTGGAACGGCGCCGGCGAGATCGCCTGCACGTCGATGCCGGTGGCGTCCATATCCTTCAGCCGCTCGGCCGGGTCGGTCAGCTTGGGCAGGATATCCTGGTGCTGCTGCCGGTTGATCGCCGCCGTCGCCTCGTTGGTGTCGACGTAGAGGTTCTTCTGGTCGGCCGCGCGCGGATCCTTCAGCATCGCGTCCGCCTCGGGCACGTGCACGTGGCAG
>JAURLR010000275.1 GCA_030831135.1 Alphaproteobacteria bacterium | reverse complement strand
TTGTCCCGGTGTCCAGCGGGTCCCATCGCCCAGATGTCGTCCGGCGGAGGCGACCAGCGCCAGATCGTCAGCTGGCATCACATCGGCGCGCCCCAACGCGAACAGCAGGTAACACTCCGCGCTCCACCGGCCGATTCCTTTGAGCAGCACGAGACTGTCCACGGCGGCCTCGTCTTCCATTTTCTTCAGCTTGTCCAGATCCAGTGCGCCGCTGACCACCGCCTCGGCGAGACCTCGGCCATAGGCGATTTTCTGCCGGCTCAATCCCAGTGCGCGCAAAGAATCGTCATCCATCGCCACATAGGCGGACGGGTCTGTCGCCACACCGGCGACTTCCATACGCTTCCAGATCGCCGCTGCGGCATGGGTCGATAATTGCTGGCCGACGATCACCCGCAGCAGAGTCCCGAAGCCTGGCGGGCGGGCGCGCGGCCCCGGTGTCCCGGCGGCTTGCCAGAGTTCGGCCATCCGGGGATCGAGTTTTCCCAGCTCCGTGAGACCCGCCTCTAGCCGTTTGGTCGTTTTCATCGCATCATTGTCCCGTTCATGCAGACGCGATTGTGCGCTTTCCGCCGGATACAGGGAACACCCATGAATGCCTCGGCCGGTTCCGAACCCGAATTGACAACCCGCTTTGCCCCCTCGCCCAGCGGCCTGATGCACTTGGGTCACGCCTATTCCGCATTGTTTGCCTATCGGCTGGCGCAATCTGCTGGGGGGCGGTTCATCGTGCGGATCGAGGATATCGACCCCGGACGCTGCAAGCCCGAATTCGAGGATGCGATCATCGAAGACCTCGCCTGGCTTGGCCTGGATTGGGAAGAACCCGTCCTGCGCCAGTCCGAACGGCTGGACATCTATGCCGAAGCCCTCGAACAGCTCGAAGAGATGAACCTGCTCTATCCGTGTTTCTGCACCCGCTCGGACATCACCGCCGAGATCAACCGGTCGGGCGCCGCACCACATCTGACCCGTCACGGCCCGGACGGCCCGGTCTATCCCGGAATCTGCAAATCCCTGAGCAAGGCCGAACGCGCGGCACGTCGTGCGAAAGGCGACCCCCACGCCCTGCGGCTCGACATGGATGCGGCCATGGCCGCGACCGGGCCGCTGACCTGGCATGATCGCACCCGCGGGGAACAGGTGGCCCGCCCGGACCTGTTTGGCGACATCGTTCTGGCCCGGAAAGATGTAGCGACCAGTTACCATCTGGCGGTGACGGTCGATGACGCCGCCCAGGGCGTCACGCTCGTCACCCGGGGCAACGACCTGTTTGCCGCCACCCATATCCACCGGCAATTGCAGGCCTTGCTGGGGCTCGATGTGCCCGAGTGGCATCACACCGTGCTGCTGACCAACAACAAGGGGGCACGTCTGGCCAAGCGCGACAAGGCGTTCACGCTGCGGGCCATGCGCGAAGCGGGGACCGATCCCGAAGATTTGTGGGCCATGACAATCCGCCAGATCGCCCGGCAGGCCGCCTCCACGGACGGGATCTAGAGCGTTCTCCAGCCGCGGCTAACTCCAGGCGCGCAGACCGTGCACGAGGCTGGCATAATCGGGCCGGTCCGGCGCGATCAAGCCGTGGCGAATCCCGAAGTCGATCAGCGCAAGATTGACGTTGAACTTGAACTCATCGGTTTCGTCGACCACCCGCAAGGCCTGACGGGCGGGCCATCTTACAAACCCGCTGATCTCACCATCGGCGTTTTCGGGCGTGAAATCGTCCGGCAGTTTCAGGTCATAGACAAACAGCATGTCGCGCCTGAGCCCCGCATCATTGCTCATCATGTAGGTGATGACCCCGGCGGGCTTGGCCTGACGCGCCAGCTCTTCGGGCACGGAAGCTTCCTCGGCGGATTCCTTGACCACATTCTCCATCAGCGAGAGCCCGACCGGCAGGCCGCCGGCGACCATGTTGTCGAGCTTTCCCGGCGCGACCTCCCGGTTCTGCGCACGAATGGCAACCCAGAGGTCCGGCCCATCGGCTGTGTCCACATACCCGTTGATGTGTACCCCGTAGGAGGTCACACCAAAGGCTTGCAGCCACGCCCGGTCGATGCGCAACAGGTTCGGCGCGCCGAAATGTTCCATCACCGGGCAGAGCTCCTTGCGATTGCGCGGCAATGCCTGCTGCACCACCATCGCAGCCCCGGCCTCGGCAAGCGCTTTCGAGCGGGCCTCGACGTCCTTCAAACCGTCACGAAACGTCACCACGTCTTTGGAGATCGCAAAATATTGCGGCCAGCGGTCCATCCGTTCGGCGATTGAATCCGGGACCCATCCGACCTGCACACCGGCAATCCGGAACGGGCGGCGCCCGGCCAGATCGTGGGTGTTGCAGGTCACAACATGATCGAGGAGCGCCATCAGATGCGCCCGGACTTATGCCGTGTCAGCGACCCGCTTTTCCGACATGAGCACCTGTGACACCCCGAACATGCAGCGCATGGCTGACGCCACCTGGGCTGCCAGTTCATGATCGAGTTCTGCTGTTTCGATATCGATATAGACATCACACCCATCCGGTCCCGTGCGGCCGCCATGCCAGCGTTGTGGCAACAACCCGCGTTTGGCCCAGAGTTCCATGATTCGAGACATGAGTTCCGGGTTTGCCATTCCTGTTACGGAAAAACAGTGCACCGGATTGGAACGGTCAGCAGAATCAGTTTGCGAATGTGTCTGTAAGGTCATTTTGAACGGCATCCATTTGAATTGGCAGTGCGTGAGCATGAGTTCCCGGTCGCCGTCCCGTAAGTCGGGCGTGCGCCGGGCTGCCAATAAGAATGATCATCAAACCGTTCATAACGCCGTTATAGTACCAAATCGGCCCTATCGGGTCAAGAAATCACGAAACGGTCGGCGCATCAGACCATGACCGCAAAAATGTGTCGAAGCGCCGCAACCCGCGCCCCCTCGTCACATGCATGATCGGGCGATATGATCGTGTGCATGAACACACTCCTTGTCCTTCTCCTGATCACGATGATCGCCGTTGTCGGCGTGCTTATCTTTGGCCTGATTGCCATGGCCAAGGGCGGCGAATTCAACGAAAAATACGGAAATCGGATGATGCGCTGGCGGGTGGCGATCCAGGCCTTCGCGGTCGTGCTCATCGTGATCTTCGTCATTGCCGCCTCGAAGGGCGGTTAAAGGATACTCCATAATGGTCGAACTCAACCGCATCTACACCCGTGGCGGCGATGCCGGGCAAACCTCCCTGGGGTCGGGCGACCGTGTTGCCAAGCATGATCTGCGCGTGGCGGCCTATGGCACCGTGGATGAAACCAACGGCGCGCTTGGGCTTGCCCGGCTCCACACCGGGGACGACCCGGAAACCGATGCGATGCTCGCGCGGATCCAGAACGACCTGTTCGATCTTGGCGCTGATCTGTGCACGCCCGAAGGCGATGCCCGTGCCGCGCGCAAGCAGGAAGGCGCGCTCCGTATTGTGCCCGAGCAGGTCGACCGTCTCGAACACGAAATCGACGCACTGAACGAAAACCTAGCCCCGCTGACCTCGTTCATTCTTCCCGGCGGCACTCCGGCGGCCGCACATTTGCATATGGCGCGCACCATCTCGCGCCGCGCCGAGCGGTTGATGACTGAACTCGCGACCCGCGAAGACATCAATTCCGATGCCCTGAAATACATCAACCGCCTGTCCGATCATCTGTTCGTGCTGGGCCGGCACCTCAATGATGGCGGGAGGGCCGATGTCCTCTGGAAACCGGGCCAGAACCGGAATTGAAACCAGTCCCGCACCAGGCTCCGCGATTGTCTCATCATCTGAAAAGCGCGGGCCAGAATATTGACTCCCCCAGTCGGCTTGGGCATGTTGCAGCGCAATAAAATTGTAGCGCAATCAAGCGATCTTTCAGGAAACAGCCGGGAAACCCCATGAAACTGCTCGTCCCAGTCAAACGGGTGATCGACTACAACGTGAAAGTCCGGGTGAAGTCGGACTATACGGGTGTCGAAACATCCAACGTCAAGATGTCGATGAACCCCTTCGACGAAATCGCGATCGAAGAAGCCGTCCGGATGAAAGAGGCGGGTAACGCCGAAGAGATCATCGCTGTGTCGCTGGGCGTCCAGCAATGTCAGGAAACCATCCGCACAGCACTTGCGATGGGCGCGGATCGCGGCATTCATGTCAAAACCGATGACGAGTTGCAGCCCCTTGCCGTCGCCAAGCTTCTCAAGGCTCTGGTCGACAAGGAATCGCCTGATCTGGTGATCCTGGGCAAGCAGGCGATTGACGATGATTCCAATCAGACGGGCCAGATGCTGGCCGCGCTGCTGGATTGGCCACAGGGAACCTTTGCGTCCGGCATCGAACTTGCCGATGGCAAGGCCACGGTGATCCGTGAGGTCGATGGCGGACTGGAAACCATCGAGATCAGCATGCCGGCGGTCATTTCCACCGATCTGCGCCTGAACGAGCCGCGCTACGCCTCGCTGCCCAACATCATGAAAGCGAAGAAGAAACCGATCGAGGAGATCACGCCGGCCGATCTGGGCGTCGATATCACGCCACGGCTGACGACCCTGAAGGTCGAGGAGCCACCCCGTCGCGAAGCGGGCGTGATGGTCGAATCCGTCGCCGAACTCGTCGACAAGCTGAAAAACGAAGCGAAGGTGATCTGATGGCCATTCTCGTTATCGCCGAACACGACAACCAGTCGCTCAAGGCCGCGACCCTAAACACGCTGGGCGCCGCGCAGCAATTGTCCGCCAAGGGTGCCGGCGACATCGTCGTGCTTGTTGCCGGATCTGGTTGTGGTGCTGTCGCCGAAGCCGCTGCGAAAATCGCCGGCGTTGCAAAAATCCTTGTCGCCGACGATGCCGGGCTCGAACACGGGCTGGCCGAAAACCTGACCGCCGTCATCATGGATGTCGCAGCGGATTTCAGCCATATCCTGGCGCCCGCCACGACCTTCGGAAAGAACGTTCTGCCGCGCGTGGCCGCGCTGCTTGATGTCCAGCAGATTTCCGAGATCAGTGCCGTTGAAGATGCCGATACCTTCGTGCGCCCGATCTATGCCGGCAACGCGATGGCCACGGTGAAGTCCTCTGATACCGTGAAGGTCATCACGGTGCGCGCCACAACCTTCGATCCGGTTTCTGCCGAAGGCGGCAGCGCCACAACCGAAACCGTGTCCGGCGGCGCCGACAAGGGCGTTTCGACCTTCATCGAACTGGCCGAATCCGGTGGTGACCGACCCGAGCTTACTTCGGCCCGCGTGATCATCTCGGGCGGTCGCGGCATGGCCTCGGGCGAAAATTACGCCCTGATCGAGCCGATCGCCGACAAGCTGGGTGCGGCCATGGGCGCATCGCGCGCGGCTGTCGATGCGGGCTTTGTTCCCAATGACTGGCAGGTCGGACAGACCGGCAAGGTCGTTGCGCCGGAGCTTTATATCGCGGTCGGCATTTCCGGTGCGATCCAGCATCTCGCCGGCATGAAGGATTCAAAGGTCATCGTGGCCATCAACAAGGACGAGGAAGCTCCGATCTTCCAGGTCGCCGATTATGGTCTGGTCGCCGACCTGTTCAAGGCCCTGCCCGAGCTCAAGGAAGAGCTCGACAAGCAGCTTTAGACAAGACCGGCAAACCCAACACCCCAGGGACAAAAAACATGTTGAACAAGATTGGCGTCATTGGCGCAGGCCAGATGGGTAGCGGTATCGCACATGTTTGTGCATTGGCCGACCACGATGTCGTGCTGATGGATATCGATCAGGGTGCCCTCGACAAGGCGCTGGAAAAGATCAGCGGCGACATGGATCGCCAGATCAAGCGGACCCTGATCGAGGAAGAGGACAAGGCCGCAGCGCTCACGCGTATCGCCACAGCCACCGAGGTCTCGGGCCTTTCGGATTGCGACATGGTGATCGAGGCGGCCACCGAAGACGAAGCGGTCAAGCTGAAGATCTTTGAAGGCCTTTGCCCGCATCTGAAGGACAGCGCGATCATCGCGTCGAACACCTCGTCGATCTCGATCACGCGGCTCGCTTCCGGGACCGATCGCCCGCACAAGTTCATGGGCATGCATTTCATGAACCCGGTGCCGATGATGAAACTGGTCGAGCTGATCCGCGGTCTGGCGACCGATCAGGAAACCTTCTCGGAAGTTCAGGAACTCACACGGGAACTCGGGAAGACAGGCACAGTATCCGAGGATTTCCCGGCCTTCATCGTGAACCGCATCCTGCTGCCGATGATCAACGAGGCGGTCTATACGCTTTACGAAGGCGTCGGGAATGTCGATTCCATCGACAACTCCATGAAGCTGGGCGCGAACCACCCGATGGGCCCGTTCGAACTGGCCGACTTCATCGGCCTCGACACCTGTCTGGCCGTGATGCAGGTGCTCTACGAGGGTCTGGCGGATTCCAAATACCTCCCGTGGTCATTGCTGGTGAAATATGTGGAGGCCGGCTGGCTGGGCCGCAATACCGGTCGCGGCTT
>JAURLR010000274.1 GCA_030831135.1 Alphaproteobacteria bacterium | reverse complement strand
GAACGGAATTCCCCTGCCCCCCAGCAGGTGAGAGATCGGCGGGAATGAGTACATCTCGCCCGCGCCATCAAGCAGAACACGAACCTCAACCCCGCGTTCCACGGCAGCTTCCAGCGCGTCCGCGAACTGCCGACCAACCTGATCCGACTTGAAGATATAGGATGCCAGCGCGACAGAATTCTGGGCGTCGTTGATGGCCTGAAGCATGGCTGGATAGGCGTCGTCACCATTGTGGAGCAGGCGAACAGAGTTCTGCGCCACAAGCGGATTCGCAATCAGCGCATCGAGCAACCGGCGGCGAAGATAAGCTGGCGAATTCTCGTCCATATCTGCGGCAGCAACGACCAGCGGTTCGCTTGCCTCATGCGCCGGATTCCAGTTGCTCGGCGCACCGCGAGCGGCCCGGGTCCGTACAGCGCGGCGGCGAATGCGGTTGATCCCGAACAACAGATAGGCAATCGCCCCAACTACCGGAGACAGCAGGATCAGTCCCACCCATGCGATGGCCGCACCCTCATCACGCTTGTGGAGGATAACCGAGCCCACAAGCACAATGGCCACCACACCGACAAGGGCTGTGGTGACAAGCGGCCAGTAGATGACAATCAGGTCGATCATCGCGGATTCAAAAGGTCTGCCCCGGACGGATTGCGGGACCTTGTGTCCCCGGCAAGCACAGGGTGGGCAAGCGGCAACATGGTTGCAAGGCCATAGGCACAAAAAAGCCCGCCTGCACCCGGATCAATCGGAGTACAGGGGAGGCTGGTGCGCGCAATCATGATAAACAGGACGCTAACGCCGCATCGCTCGAATACTCTGTGAAATCGTGCCAGCAGTAGCGGTGCTGGCGGCTTGGAGAAAACGGCACTCATCTTCGAACACCCCTTGAATTGGCCGGGCGCAACGCGCCGACATGGCCAACTTCGCGGTGGCATATATCGGATATGAATGGTCATATGAACGTGGAGGATTTCCCATGAAACCCAGCGCTTTGCTGCAACGTATTTTCTATCCGCGCACCGACACGCCCGAGCTTGCCCGCCAGGCCGTCGAGAACGGCGCAGTCGCGGGCTGGATCATGGTCGCAGTCCACTTTGTCCTTGGCGCGTTCCTGATTATCCTGATTGCGCCACAACAAACCCGGATCAGCGGGGATGCGCTTTTGCCCGCGATGATCCAGATCTTCCTCGCGTTTTTCTATGGCGCGCTGGCCACCTATGCATTGCGCGATTCACGGGCCGCAATCGTCACGATGTTTGTCGTGCTTGTACTGGACACGCTTCTTGTCAGCCTGCGCGTTGCACATCTCGACCCGCAGATCGCAATACATCTGCTGGCAATCATTCTCACCATTGGTGGCGTCCGCGGCGCGTTCACTCTCACCGCATTCCGCAAGGCAGGCAAAGTATGATTTGCAGATGTGTCCGCACCGTATTTCTATCGGCAGTCGCACTGACCCTTATCGTGACCGCCACTCTGGTTTCCGGACCCGGACACGCCCAATCTGCCAATCCGCCTTCGCCTAAGGCGCAGGAAGCCGAGTTCCGGATCGGGTTCAATGCCTATATCCGTGGCGATTTTGACGCCGCCGTCAATATCTGGACGAAGCTCGCCGACCAGGGCCACATCAAGTCCATGAACAATCTCGGGACGATGTACAGCCAGGGCAAGGCCGTTTCCCGGAACTATTCCTACGCCATGTACTGGTACCGCCGCGCCGCCGCACGTGGCGATGCCCGCTCCATGTACAATATGGGTATCGCCTATCAATACGGGCGCGGTGTCGAACGCGACATCAAACAGGCCGTCGCCTGGTTCGAACGCGCCGCCGAGCTTGGCCTGGTGGAATCCATGGACGCGCTGGCCTGGGCCTATTCCACATCGCCGGAACTCGCCGTGCGCAGCGGCACCGAGGCCGTGCGCTGGGCGAAGGTCGCCGTCGAACGCAAAACCTCCTCCAAGACACTGGCCACACTGGCGGCGGCCCATGCCGAAGCCGGTGAATACCGCAAGGCGGTTGTGGCCATCGACCGTGCCGTCGAGCACCTCAAGCGTGAGGTGGATGGCGGCAACATGGTCCTGAATGACTATGATTTCTTCGGCCTGCTTCGGGAGTCGGGCCGCACCGACGAGGTCTTCCATTTGCTCGAGCGGCGCGAGTACTACGCCAACGGCCTGCCAACCCGGGAGTAGCCTCCGCCGACAGAGACAGATATTCAGCCCGTCACGCCCATCGGTGCCAACGGGTCCCTGTCCACGCCCATAGTCGCGAGGTAGTCGGACACCAGTGTCCGGCATCCGGTACCCTGTTGCAAACATCCGGAAGGACATCTGATCGCTTGCGCACCGAACCCACTTGCTGCTCCTGATAGAATACCGGTTCCTCATGACCATACATGGTGCACCGCATGGCCTCGCTTTCCAGCACATCGGCGTCAATCGCCAGCGCCGCGTCCCAGGTACGCGCAGATTCGGGGGCCGTCCCGGCATAGCGATCTCCATCGATAAGAAACCCGTCGGCAGCAAGCCCCGGCGGACGTATCTGTGTGACCCTGAATTTCATGCACGCTACCCTCGCGCCCCGAAGGATGCGAAACTCACCTGCAGGCGCACCAGAGGGGGAACACATCATGGCAACGCTTCGTATCTGTTTCGTGGGGGACAGCATCACCGTGGGCAGCGGCGACACCGACTTTCTGGGCTGGCCCGGGCGGGCCTGTATCGCCGAGACCCGGCGCGGCCACGACGTCACCCTTTACAACAACGGGGTGCGGGGGGACACGACCGACATGATCGCGCCACGCTGGCGCAGCGAATGCGAGGCCCGCCTGCCCGACCACGTCAACGGACATCTGGTCTTCTCCTTCGGCGTCAACGACATGGCCGAGGAAGCCGGAGCGGACATCCGGGTGCCACTGGAAAAATCCCTCGCCAATGCCAGGAAGATTCTTGGTGCCGCCATCGACTGGCGCCCGACCCTGATGCTGGGGCCGATCCCCACAATCGATGATATGCAGCCCTATGTTTTCCCCAACGGCATCTCCTATCATTACGAATCGGCTCGCGCCGGCGAGCTGAGCACACGCTTCGGCGAGCTCTGCGCCGAACTCGGTATTCCCTATCTCGATCTGTTCTCGACCCTATCCGACAACGCGGACTGGGCGCGCCATCAACGGGCGTGCGACGGTGTCCACGCCGTGGGGGACGGCTACGCCATCATTGCGGATGCCCTGACCGGCTGGGACGCCTGGCGTGCCTGGTTCGCAGATTGAGCAACTGAGACATATTTCAAAAAAATTCTGATCGTCGGGGCGGCGCCTGAACGAAGGCGGGATTGATGACACCCTTCTCGTCCGGCCGGCCCGCAAGGCCAGCTTTCTCGATGGTATCGTCTGCCCCAGCGGGCCGGTCGCGGCTGATCCCGTCCGGATCGTCATGTCCGGTCCTGAACCCCACCATCTCCGCCAAAGGCACATCCATAGCATAAAAAAATGCGGTCCCATCGGCTTGCCTATCCACAAACCGGATGGTCCAATCTTTGGGCAAACGAAGATATCGGGGGATCAGAACCATGACAAATTCAACTGACGGCGGCGATGCCATCCTCCAGGCATTCCGCAGCCTCGATATTGACTACGTGATGGCCTCTCCCGGCTCCGAATGGGGCCCGTTCTGGGAAGCCATGGCCCAGCAGCAGCTTTCCAACGAGCCCGGCCCCACCTACCTGACCTGCGCCCATGAAACTCTCGCTGTTGATCTGGCCATCGGCTACACCTCGGTCACCGGGCGCATGCAGGCCGTGATGCTCCACACCGGGGTCGGCCTGCTGCAGGGTTCGCTGGGCATCGAGGGCGCCTTGCGCGGTGCCATCCCCATGCTGATCCTGTCGGGGGAATCCGTCAGCTTCGGCGATGATCCCGATGTCGATCCGGGTTTCCAGTGGCAGGCGATCCTGAACCAGGTCGGCAGCCCCACCCGCCTGATCGAACCGCTGGTCAAATGGGCCCATCAGACCGGCAGCATCTCGACCATGTACCAACAGATCGTCAGCGCCGGGGAACTGGCCCAGCGCACCCCGCGCGCGCCCACCTATCTGTCGGTCCCCATCGAGGTGATGATGCAGCCCTGGACGCCGCTAGACGAATTGCGGAGTCCGGCCCTGGCTCCCACCGTCACGGCAATCCCGTCTGATATATCACTTGTATGCGAATTGCTGCGCAGCGCAGAAAACCCAGCGATTATCACCGAGGAATCCGG
>JAURLR010000273.1 GCA_030831135.1 Alphaproteobacteria bacterium | reverse complement strand
TCGACGTTGTCGAAAAACACCACGGTTTGGGGGTGTTTGGCCACGTGGGTGGTCATCAGCCCAGGTGCGGCATTCTGGTAGCTGGGGTCGTCACCCACCAGAAGAGATGTCTGGTTGTGGTGGGCAATCTGCCCAATGTCGAGAACATGGACATCCACTATGCTGAAAGCTGCATCCTGACACCTTCGGATATGGGCTTTGCCCGGGACGGCGTGGCCGCCGACACCGCGCCGAACACCGAGACCGTCGCCTTTGCCGATCTGCGCATGTCCGATCTGCGCGTGGCACGCCATGAAGGCACCACGCGGAACCTGCGCGACCGGCGTTTCGACCTTTACCGCACCGTGTGGAACATGAAGCAGGAGTAACGCCGATGGCTGATCTTTCGAAATCCGCGCTCAACATCGAGGATCTGCGCCGCATGGCGAAACGGCGGCTGACCAAGGGCCTGTTCGAATTCGTCGACCGGGGCTCCGAGGACGATGTGGCCCTGCGCCACAACCGCGCCGCGCTGGAGCGGATCAAGCTGCGCTCGCGGGTCCTCAACGACACTTCGGGCCGGCATACCCGGTCCACGCTCTTCGGCGAACCCGTCGATATGCCGCTGGTGATCGGGCCGACCGGCCCCGCCGGATTCGTGTGGTATCGCGGCGAGACCGAATTGGCAAAAGCCGCCGCCAAGGCGGGCATTCCCTTCACCCTGGCCAGCACGTCGAACACGCCGATGGAAGACATCATCGGGAACGGCGGCGGGCGGCAGTGGTATCACCTCTATGTCTGGCGCGACATAGAAGCCTCCCTCAAGTCCGTGCCCCGCGCGGAAGCGGCCGGGTTCGAGGCGCTGGTGCTGACCGTGGATTCCACCGTGCCCTACAACCGCGAATTCGATGTGCGCAACGGCACCACCATGCCGGTGCGGCTCACCCCGCGGAACATCGCCGATCTGGTGACCCATCCGCGCTGGCTCTTCGGAACGGTCGGGCGATACGTGATGGCGGACGGGCATCTGCCGCGTTATTCCAACATCGATATGCCCGAGGGCCTGTCGAGCACCGGTGTGCGGGACTTCCTGTTCAAGAACGATACGCTGGACTGGGACTTCCTCAAACGTATCCGGGATATGTGGCCCCGCAAGCTGGTGGTGAAGGGCATCCTGCATGCCGAGGATGCCGCCAAATGCGCGAAATACGGCGTCGATTGCGTGATCGTCTCCAACCATGGCGGGATTGCCAGTGACGCCGCGCTCGCCCCCATCGACGTGCTGCCCTCCGTCGTCCGGGAAGTCGGCGGCAAGATGACCGTGATCGTCGATTCCGGCTTCCGGCGCGGCTCGGACATCCTGAAAGGGCTGGCGCTGGGTGCGGATGCCGTCATCGTTGGCCGGGCGACGCTCTATGGTGTGTCCGCGGCAGGCGAGCCCGGCGCGACACGGGCGTTGGAGATTCTCCACAGCGAAATCCGCCGCACCATGGGCGTGATGGGGCTGACCGATTTGCGCCAGATCACCCGGGATCATGTGGTCCTGCCCCATGAGTTGCCGCTCTAGCCGGACCTCTCCAGCGTCGTCACCCCGGCGCAGGCCGGGGTCCATAAACGCCGGCACACGCCCGGGCAACCACCGCGACACCGGATGCCAGCCTTCGTTCGCATGACGTGAAAGGTGTTCCTTCACCACTGATCCTTTTCGCGCGGCGCAACGTATCCACGGCATGGCGATTGATACTCCAGCTCATGCCGTTCCGCCTGCTGCCCTGTGGCTCGGCGGGCTTGGAGCGCTTCCTTTTGTGGCGCTGGCTGCCGCTCATATCCTGACCAGCGGTGAAGCGTCTTCCATGACCGGATTCGCGCTGGCGGCCTATGGCGCGGTGATCCTGTCCTTCCTTGGCGGTATCCGCTGGGGGCTTGCCGTGGCGCCGGGGGGCGTCGGTGGATCGCTGACCACGCCGTTGACCCTCAGTGTCGTACCCTCGCTGGTCGGCTGGGGCGCGCTGCTCGCGCCTGCTCCGGCAAGCCTGCTGATCCTCGCCGCCACCTTCCTTGCCGTCCTCCTGTGGGACCGGCGCGCCGGGCAAACCGGTGAGGCACCACCCTGGTATCCCCGGCTGCGCATCCCGCTGACCGCCGTGGTGGTGACCACGCTTCTGGCCGGAGCCCTCCTGTGAGGCACAAGGCCGATCTCCCCACGCGTATCTGCGCAACCTGCGGCCGTCCCTTCGCGTGGCGAAAGAAATGGGCGGCTTGCTGGGAGCATGTCCGGCACTGCTCCCAACGCTGCCGGCGCAACCGCAACAGATAGAAAGACTGACATGGCCCGACCGACCCAACCCGAAAAACCCGGCCCCGGACAGGAATCCGTCTGGGATTATCCCCGCCCGCCCCGACTGGAACGCGTGCACGCGCGGTTGCGGGTGGAGTTCGCGGGCGAGACCATCGCGGACACCATGGACGGCTTCCGGGTTCTGGAGACCAGTCATCCGCCGGTTTACTACATCCCCCGGGCCGATATCCGTGCCGACGTGCTTACGCACGCACCCGGACAGTCCTTTTGCGAGTTCAAGGGCGTGGCGCGGTACTGGACGCTCACCGTGAACGGGCAAACCTCCGAACGCGCGGGATGGAGCTATCCGACCCCCACGCCGGCCTTTGCGCAGATTCGTGACCACATTGCCTTCTATGCCTCAAAGGTCGAGGCCTGCTGGGTCGGTGACGAACGGGTGCAGGCCCAGGACGGCGCCTTCTACGGCGGCTGGATCACGACGAAAGTGGTCGGTCCCTTCAAGGGCGCACCAGGCACCATGGGCTGGTAGGGACGCCAGCGCCGCGCAAATGCTAGTCTGGCATCAGCGTGGTTGATAGACGGAACACCCCATGAGCCTGCTTCTGATCGGCACCACCATCGGTGGGATCGGCCTGTTTCTGCTCGGCATGCGATTGATGACCGAGGGGCTGAAGGTCGCTGCGGGAGAAATGCTGCGCGATATTCTGGCCCGCTGGACCCGCACCCGGCTGCGCGGCCTGGCGTCGGGAATCCTGATCACCGGCGTGGTCCAGTCCTCGAGCGCGGTCACCGTGGCCGCGATCGGTTTCGTCAATGCTGGGGTCCTGACCCTCAGTCAGGCGATGTGGGTCGTTTTCGGCAGCAATATCGGCACGACCATGACCGGCTGGATCGTCGCCATCGTCGGTTTCGATATCAAGGTCGAGCTTTTCGCCCTGCCCCTGATCGGCATGGGCATGTTCCTGAGCCTGACCGGCGGGTCCGGTCGCCGTGCTGCAGCCGGTGAAGCTCTTGCCGGATTCGGGCTGTTCTTCCTGGGCATCGCAACCCTGAAGGCGGCCTTTGCGGGGCTTGGCCAGACCGTCGATCTGACCGCATTTATCGGAACAGGCCTGTTTGACGATGCCATTCTCGTGCTGGTCGGATTTGTCCTGACCTCGCTGGTACAATCATCAAGCGCGGTGATGGCCATCGCCTTGACCGCCACGGTGGGCGGTGTCCTGACCATCGAATCCGGGGCCGCACTGGTGATCGGCGCCAATATGGGCACCACGACCACGGCACTCCTCGCGGTGATCGGCGCAACTTCCAGCGCAAAACGCGTTGCCATCAGCCATGTGGTCTTCAACCTTCTGACCGGCCTTGTCGCGCTCGCCCTGTTGCCCGTGCTGCTGTTGGCCGTCAGCCTGCTGGAGAAGGCATTGGGTGTCACAGCCGGGCCCGCCGCCACGCTGGCGCTCTTCCACACGGTGTTCAATTTGCTGGGCGTCCTGCTGATATGGCCGCTTGCAGGCCGGCTGGAAAGCTGGCTTTCAGGCCGGTTTGTAAGCGAAGAGGAAAACGAGAGCCGCCCGCGCCATCTCGACCGGAACAGTCTCGGACTGCCCCATCTCGCGCTCAACGCGATCCTGCTGGAACTGCGGCGTGTCGCCGATATTGCGCTCGCAATCACGACCGAGGCCGCCGGTGAACCGCAACCCGGCCTCGCACGGCTGGTTCGCCGAACCGACGTCGTCACACGGCTCGGCGGAGAGATCATGCGCTACGTCCAGGAACTCGGGATGACGCGCACGCCCGCGATCGCGGCAGGTGCGCTGGCCCACCCCGTGCGCGCCGTCTGGCACTTCTCGGAGCTCGCCGAACTCGGGCCGGTGATCGTGCGCCAACGCCAGCGTATCGGGCATCTGCCCGAGGCACGCCAGCGCGATATCGCGGCCTGCGCCGAAGCGCTTCGCGACCAGTGCCGGGCGGCGGCACTCGCCTTCCACGATCCCGACCGCACGCCCCCCGACGACGAGACCTTCAAGGCGATCTACAATCCCGCCAAATCGGCTGTTCTGACCGCAGCCGCGGACGGCGACTTCACACCCGAAGCAGCCGAACGCGCGCTCGACATGCTTGCCGACCTGAAACTGGCAGCCCGGCATCTCGACCGGGCGAGCAAACGGTATGCCGCCCTTGCAGAAGCCACGCGATTCGAGCCCGAGGCCCTGCCGGACACGCGCGCGGCGACGCCGCCGCCCGAACGCCCCGGTGGTTCGGATCCCGTCCAGGCCTCGTGAATTCGGGTTGCATTGTCCCATCACGGCACAAAGTCCATATAGGCATCCATGCGACACGCGCTCACAATCTGGACCGCCTTGCTGTGCGCCGGATGGCTCACCGCCTGCACCAGCGTGGCACCGCTGCCACCGGCCGAAGACGGACCGCGCCGCCATACGGTGATGGTAGTGAGCAATGGCTGGCACACGGCGATCATCGTCCCCCGCGCCGCCCTCGACGCGACCGGGCTGCTGCCCGAAGCCGAAGACTTTCCCGCTGCGGCGTTCCTCGAATTCAGCTGGGGCGACCGAATCTATTTTCCCGCCGCGCGCAAGACCCTTGGCATGACCTTCGACGCAGCAATGACCCCCACACCGGCGATCATGCATGTGGCCGGGCGCGCCCAGGCTCCTGTATCATCTACCGCAGATGGACCAGGCGTACCGGTGGCCCTGAGCGAAGCGGGGTTCCGGCGTCTGGCACAGGCCATTACCGAGGAGTTCCAGCGGCCGGACGGCGCACGCGCGAAAGCTGTCTCGCCCGGGCTGTATCGGGATAGCCTGTTCTATGACGCGCAGGGCGAATTCCATCTGTTCAACACCTGCAACACATGGACAGCACGCATGCTGCGGGCCGCCGGCGTGGACGTCTCGCCGTCCGGTGTGGTGACGGCCGATGACATGATGACGCGTCTGGAGGCGGCACTCGCGTCGCGGCGGCCGGCCAAGACCGGCGGCTGAGCGGCAGACGGCGCATGGCGATGCCGCGCGCTATGCTGCGAGCAGTCGGTCCAGAGGCATATCGGCGACATCAGCCGCAGGGCGGGAAACATAGAGTTCGGCCTGAAGACAGCCGCTTTCCGTTTCCAGTTCCGGGTCCAGCCCAATCTGGTGCAATTGCGCGATCACCTGTCGTTCTTCGTCCCGGGAGGCAAACCGTCGCTGGAGAAAGTTTGCGCCTTCCAGTTTTTCGGTGACATAACCTTGCCGGGATAGCCGCGCAGCGATTTCTTCGAATGGAAACATTCGCAGCACAAAATTGGCCATCCAGGCCGGTTTTCCATGCGCAACTGCGGGAATGATCCTGTCGAAGGTTCTTTCGGTCACATAACCCACGCAGCCTGTGGAGGTCACCAGATCAACATCTTCCAGTTTCTCGCGGGCACCTTCGGGCAATGGGTCCCGCTCCAAATTCACTGAAATGCCGATATCCAGAAGCCCGACAGATTCTGCATAGCCGACAGCAAGTTTCGCCTGATCGAGCCCAAGAAAACTGACCCCTTGCCGCTGATCCATTTCCTCGAAAAACCGTCTGTCATCTGCGACAACTTCGGCTGGCGAAGCCTCCGAAAATTGCGGTGCGGACCAGTGATCGTAGAGCTCCTGCATGGAAAGATCATGTTTCAGCAGGGCCGTGTTCACCCCATAGGAACAGCCCAGGTCGAGAACATGCAACGGTCCCGGCCGAGAACGGCGGAGCGCATCAAGCAAACCCGCGAAAACCGGTTTGGCCCGATCGGGAATACTGTAGCCATGGGTTTTCAGTTCACGGAAGTAGGCGCGCGGATCGGACTGATCGTAGATATGATCCATCGAAGCCTTGGCTTCATTGCTGTCTTGATAGTCGTCATTTTCACTCATCTCACTGCTTCGTCTCTCGGCTTATCAGTACGTGGGAGGCCTTCACGCAGGCGCGCGAGCCCGTTCTCGGGAAGCGCACGCCAAAGGCGTCCGCCACCACCAAACATCCAGAATTTCGCAAGGCAGGGGCACCCTACCCCCAAATGACAATTACACCTAAACAAGCACGCCACATGCAGGCATCGGCGGAGGAGAGCCCACTAATCCCCGCGAAAGCGCGGCCGCATCTCCTGGACCGCGCCGGCTTCCTCACTGTCGCCCATCCGCTGTACCGCACGTCCGTACCAGCGGGCAGCGGGAGCGGCGGTGATTCCATGCAGCAGCACGCTGAGCAGAACCGTCGCCGCGACCGTCGCCATGAGTTCGGAGGCAAGCTGGGATTGGCGTTCCCCCAGCACCAGCAGCGCGAACAGGATCGAGGCGAGCCCGCGCGGGCCGAACCAGCCCAGGAATATCCATGTGGGCAATTGCAGGCGTGAGCCGATCAGACTGATTGCAACCGGCACCATCCGCACGACGGTCAGGCTGAGGACCGCATAGAGCAAGGTCATCGGTGTGAATTGGTCGATGACCTCAGGGACGATCACGGCGCCGAACAGGAAGAAGGTCAGCACGGTCAGCAGCTGTCCCTCGCTCTCGGCGAAATCAAACAGATAGTCACAGACACCACGGTGCACATTGCCGACCGTGAGCCCGGCCACAAACGCGGCAAGAAATCCGTTGCCCTCGACGAGTTCGGCCAGCGAGAAAGCCGCGAGCGCAATGGCCAGCGTGCTGAGGCCCTGAAAGGCCGGGGTCATCCAGCCCGCCGCCGACGCCTTGTCGATCAGGTGGCCGCCAACATAACCCATCACCAGACCGGCCAGCGGGCCCAGTGTAATCTGCAGCAATCCGAACTCGATCCAGCCTGAGGCATCCTGTACCGGGCCTTCCGTGGCCAGAACGAAACTGGCAAAAAGCAGCACCACCGGCAGGGCAATGCCGTCATTGAGGCCGCTTTCCGCATTCAGTGTCTGGCGGATGCGAACCGGGACATCGCCATTCGTCACCACGGCCTGTCCCAGTGCGGCATCCGTTGGTGCCAGAATGGCGGCCAGCAGTGCAGCTTCAAAAATCGGCAGACCTGGAAAGACCACCATTCCGGCAATTGTGCCCGCCAGAATGGTCAACGGCAGGCCGACCACGAGCATGCGGGTCGGCAGGCTGTGATAGCGCCAGAGGGTTTTGACGTTGATCCGGGCGGCATCGGTATAAAGCACCAGCACCAGGGTAAACTCGGCGATGGATTTGAGCGCTATCCCGGTAAAATCGATCTGCACGACATCGGCGCCCAGCGGCCCGAGCAGCAATCCGAATACGACAAACAGGATGGGCGCGGTGAGAACGGTCCGTGACAGACGTGCGGAAATCAGCCCAAAGCCCAACAACACCAGCGCCAAGGCCAGAACTGTCGGGGCTTCCATGCGCGCCTGTTCTTCCGGGACCGACGCGCCTAGGCGCGAACGCTGTCTGTGCTGGTGTTACGGCCGAGCGCGGCGAGAACCGTCGAGACGATATGCGCGGCCGTCAGGCCCGCTTGCTCGTACTGGATTTCGGGTTTTTCATGGTCAATGAAGATATCCGGCAGGGTCATGGGCCGGAATTTCAACCCGCCATCGAGCAGGCCTGCATGGGCCAGATCGGTCATCACCTGTGCAGCAAAGCCGCCGATCGAACCTTCTTCGATGGTGATCAGGACCTCATGCTCACGCGCGAGGCGGTGGAT
>JAURLR010000272.1 GCA_030831135.1 Alphaproteobacteria bacterium | reverse complement strand
GGGCGCTCGCCGCGCATCCGGCGTGAATCCCGATCCATCACATCAAGGTCGGCGCCCACGAGCGGCGCGAGATCAATCTTGTTGATGACCAGCAGGTCCGAGCGCGTGATCCCCGGTCCGCCCTTGCGGGGTATCTTGTCTCCCGCCGAAACATCAATCACATAGATCGTGATATCGGCCAGCTCGGGCGAAAACGTCGCCGCCAGATTGTCGCCACCGGATTCGATCAGCACGATATCGAGATCAGGGAATTTCAGGTTCATGTCGGCGATGGCCGCCAGGTTGATTGAGGCATCTTCTCGGATCGCCGCGTGCGGGCACCCCCCGGTCTCGACGCCCTTGATCCGCTCGGGCGGCAATGCCCCCGAGCGGGTCAGGAACTGCGCATCTTCCTCGGTGTAGATGTCATTCGTGATCGCCGCGATTTCATAGTCATCGCGCAGCTTCTTGCACAATGCATCCATCAGGGCCGTTTTGCCCGTGCCCACAGGTCCGCCGATACCGACGCGAAAGGGTTTGCTCATGATCGAAACAACCTCGTGTATTGAGTTTCATGACGTGCCGACGCCCAGTCGGCCATAACCGTTCCCGACCCGATATCCTCGCGCGGGCAAATCATTACTGCAGCAACCGCACGCTGCACCACCGGCTCGAGTGCAGCCATGGTCCGCAAGCCATCGCTCTGGCCCAATGGAATCAGGCGTACACCGGCAGATATCAAATTCGCACCAAAAGCATGCAGATAGGCCGTCAGCGCCGCGCGCTCGGGAATGTCATAGGCAGCCGCCGCAGTCGCGACCGCAACCGGATAGACCACAGGTCGCTCCGACGCTTTAGCGATGCCCCGTAGCCAGTCATAGGCAGGTGCAGGCCAGGGGCCAGACACCATGTCCAGAAAGGCCCGTCCCTGACCGGCCGCTTCAACCCCCAGCTCCCGCGTGGCGCGCATCGCATCACCACGCTCGAGCGCCCAGACCAGCAGCGCCTCGTCACGCGCCAGGACGGCTTCATGGGTTGCCCGGAACAGGGCCGCATCTACCCGGCCCGATCCCTGGGACAGGATGGCGGATGCCCAGTGCAGCAACATATCCTTGTCTGTAACGCGACCGGCCTCGACCGCATATTCAAGGCCATGGGAGTAGCTGAACGCCCCCACAGGAAAGGACGGCGACAGCCAGGCCATAAGCCGCAGCAGGTCACGCTCATGCAGCGACCGCAGCTCGGTTGGGTCAGTGGTCGTGAGTGTGTCCATGACCATCACCGGCATCAGGGGTGTCGTGGGAATGTGCGACCGAGGCTTCTGCATAGGCACCAGGCTCGGGCGCGAAGGGCGCACGCAAGCGGGTGACATGCGCGCCCAGACGTTCGGCCATCTGCACGATCACGTGGTCGTCCCGGATGCGCAAAGTACCATCCTCGAGCACCTCCACCGGGATATGGCGATTGCCCACATGCCAGGCCATGCGTGCCGTTTCCACGAGGTCATGGCAGCGCAGGTCGGCCACGGGTTCGTCTGCGGCAATCACGCGAATAAAACCACCATCTTCCAGCTTCAGGCCATCGCCATGGGCAAGCCGGGTTGCGTCTTCGAGGTCAAGCTGAACCGCCCGGTCATCATCGGTGCGCAAACGGATCCGCCGACGATGGCGGTCGTCATAGTCCAGGGTCACGCTGGCAGATTCCTGATCCAACGGCCATTGGCCTGCACGGACGACCTGTGTTGCGCGCCCGAACATCAGAACAGGAAATAGCGCTGCGCCATCGGCAGTTCCGTTGCCGGTTCGCAGGTCAGGAGCTCGCCATCAGCGCGCACCTCATAGGTTTCGGGATCAACCTCCATCACCGGGGTGGCGCCGTTGAGGATCATGTCGCCTTTCTTGACGCTTCGGGTCCCCGACACGCCAAGCAGGGTCTTGGAAAGACCGAACGCCGCGCCGATGCCATTGGCCAGTCCCGCCTGAGAGACGAAGTTCACCGAACTGTGGGTCAGCGAGCGGCCAAAGCTGGCGAACATGGGACGATAATGCACCGGCTGGGGTGTCGGGATGGATGCATTGGGATCCCCCATAGCGGCTGCAGCGATGCTCCCGCATTTCAGAATCACATCGGGTTTCACGCCGAAGAACATCGGCTTCCAAAGCACCAGATCGGCCAGCTTGCCGACTTCGACCGACCCGACATGTTCGGCGATACCGTGGCTGAGCGCCGGGTTGATGGTGTATTTGGCGATGTAGCGGCGCACGCGCATATTGTCATTGTTGCCGGTTTCCTCCGGCAGGGACCCGCGTTGCTTCTTCATCTTGTCGGCGGTCTGCCAGGTGCGGACGATCACTTCACCGACGCGGCCCATCGCCTGACTGTCCGAGGCAATCATCGAGATGGCACCCAGGTCGTGCAGGATGTCCTCTGCAGCAATGGTCTCGCGCCGGATGCGACTTTCCGCAAAAGCCAGGTCTTCGGGAATCCGGGAATCGAGGTGATGGCAAACCATCAGCATGTCGAGATGTTCGTCGACGGTGTTGATCGTGTAGGGCCGGGTCGGATTGGTCGAGGACGGCAGAACGTTGGCTTCACCGCAGAGCTTGATGATGTCGGGCGCGTGGCCGCCGCCCGCGCCTTCGGTGTGGAAGGCGTGGATCGTGCGCCCCTTGAACGCGGCGACCGTGTTTTCCACGAAACCGGATTCGTTCAGCGTGTCGGTGTGGATCGCGACCTGAATGTCGAACTCTTCGGCAACCGACAGGCAGGCATCAATCGCGGCCGGTGTGGTGCCCCAGTCCTCATGCAGTTTCATGGCGCAGACACCGGCATTGACCTGCTCGATCAGGGCCGCGGGCTGGGTCGCATTGCCCTTGCCGAAAAACCCCAGATTCATCGGGAAAGCTTCTGCGGCCTGCAACATGCGCCCGATATGCCACGGCCCCGGCGTACAGGTCGTCGCGTTCGTGCCCTCGGCGGGTCCGGTGCCACCACCCAGCATCGTGGTGACCCCCGAATAAAGCGCTTCGTCGATCTGCTGCGGGCTGATCCAGTGGATATGCGCGTCGATACCGCCGGCCGTAACGATGCGGCCCTCGCCGGCGATCGCCTC
>JAURLR010000271.1 GCA_030831135.1 Alphaproteobacteria bacterium | reverse complement strand
GTGCTGATCGGCGGCGGCGGTGCTGCCGGGCTGAACTCGATCTATATCGCCCGCCGGCTGGGCTGCCCGACGCTTCTGATCCCCGAAACCGGCGCGGGGCTGAGTGCCGCGGGGGCCTTGATGTCGGACTTGTCGAACGAATACCGCGCGACCTTTTTCACCACCTCGGACGGGTTTGACCGCGACAGCGTGAACCTGACCCTCGATGGTTTGCGGGCCGAAGCGCAGGCCTTCATCGATGGTCCGGGCTCGAACGCGGTTTCGTCGGAGATCGAATTTGCCGTTGAGGCGCGTTATGCCTCGCAGGTCTGGGAAATCGAGGTGCCCTTGCCCTTTGACCGGTTCAGCGATGATGACCAACTCGACGCGCTCAACGAAGCCTTTCATGCGATGCATGAGCGGATTTTCGCGGTTCGTGATCCCGGCTCGGTCATCGAGTATGTGGGCTGGACGGCAACCGCACGCTGCGCCCTGCGTGCGGGCGGCCCCGGGCGCCTGGCCGCAGGAAAGGGTCACGATGTGTCGGGCACCCGAAAGGTCTATTTCGCGGGTGAGGGGACGGTCGAGGCGACCCTCTATGACTTCGAAGCCATGGAATCAGGCAAGCAGCATATGGGGCCGGCGATCATCGAATCCCCGTTTACAACCGTGATCGCCGATAGCGCGACCGGTTTTGAGCGAACGGCATCCGGCAGCCTCCTGATGCGACCCTAGGAGTTGGAGCAAAGATCATGACAGCAAAGCAACTCGATGGGGCGCAGCTCGCCATTCTCGCCAACCGGTTCGAGGGCATTTCGTCCAAGATGGGCAACACGCTTTTGCGGACCGGACGGTCCGGTGTCCTGAACCGTGCCAAGGACTTTTCCTGCTGCATCCTGACCGCAGACTGCGACCTTCTTGCGGTGGCCGAGAGTCTGCCGATCCATGTGCTCTCCGGACCCGATATCATGGCCCGGTCCATGAAGGAGTTTCATCCCGTCCTCAAGAAGGGTGACGCCTTTCTGCACAACTCGCCCTATCACGGCTGTTCGCACCCGGCCGACCATACGATCATCATGCCGGTGATCGATGATGACGGCGTGCATCATTTCACGGTGCTGGCGAAAGCCCATCAGGCGGATATCGGAAACTCCATCCCGACCACCTATCACGGTACGGCGCGCGACGTTTACGAGGAAGGCGCCCTGATCTTCCCGGCGGTTCAGGTGCTCAAAAACTATGAGACCGTCGAGGATATCGTACGGATGTGCCAGCTGCGCATCCGGGTGCCCGAGCAATGGCACGGCGATTTCCTGGCCATGCTGGGCTCGGCCCTGATCGGCGAACGTGAATTGCTCGCCCTGGGCAAGGAGGTCGGCTGGGAGACGCTGCACGCCTTTACCGGACAGTGGTTCGAATATTCCGAAAAACGCATGGCCGATGCCATCGGGGATATTCCGAAGGGGGAGGCGTCAGCGCAGTCCACCCATGACGCCATTCCCGGGACGCCCGAAGAAGGTATCACGGTCACGTCGAAAGTCTCGGTGGACCCGGAGGCCGGACGTATCGAGGTCGATCTGCTCGACAATGCCGACCAGATGAATTGCGGGCTGAACGTGTCGGAATCCTGCACCCGGACAGCAGCCTATATTGGGGTTTTCAATTCCATCGATCACACCGTGCCCAAGAATGCCGGATCGCTGCGGCGCATCGAACTCAAGCTCAAGGATGCCGGGGTTGTCGGGATACCGCGGCACCCGATCAGCTGTTCGGCGTCGACCACCAATCTGGCCGACCGGATCACATCGGCTACCCAGCGGGCGATGGCCGAACTGGGCGACGGGTTCGGCATGGGCGAGGTCGGTTGCTTCTGCCCGCCTTCCACGGCCGTGGTCTCGGGCCATGACCCGCGCAACGGCAAACCCTATGTGAACCAGCTTTTTCTGGGGCACACGGCAGGCGCCGGGGCACCCCATCAGGATGCCTGGCTGACCATGCTGCATGTCGGGAATGGCGGCATGTGTTTCATCGATTCCGTGGAACTGGACGAGGTCTACACACCGATCCATGTCCACACCCGGCGGTTGATTCCGGACAGCGAGGGTGCCGGACGGTACCGGGGCGCACCGGGGATCGAGGTGGAGTTCGGCCCGGTCGATTGCCAGATGGAAGCGGGTTTTGTCCATGACGGGAATATTCATGTGCCGCAGGGCGCGCGCGGGGGGCTGTCGTCTGCCCGGTCTAACCAGTTCCGGCGGACCCACAACAAGGCGCTCGAATCACTCGACCAGTGTTCGATTGTTCCGATCCGGAATGGTGAAACGCTTGTCTCGATTGCCCAGGGCGGGGGCGGCTATGGTGACCCGCGTACGCGTGACCCGGAACGGGTGCTCAAGGATGTGCGCGAGGGCCTGATCTCACGCCAACGCGCCGAAGATGTCTATGCTGTGGCGATTGCCGAGGACCTTTCGGTCGACGCGGCGCGCACGGCTGAATTGCGTAACTAGAAATTCAGGATACAGGAGAGAGAAAATGAGACTGGAAGGCAAGATTGCGATCGTGACAGGCGGTTCTGTGGGTATCGGGGCCGCGATTGCGAAACGCTATGCGTCCGAAGGCGCCACCGTGGCAACCGTGTACAAGAGCAATGACGAAGGTGCGGCTGGCATCATCAAGGAAATCGAGGATGCGGGCGGCAAGGGCAAAGCTTTCAAGGCTGACGTCTCGAAAGTGGCCAATATCGAAAAACTGATTGCTGATGTGATCGCTGAATTCGGCCGCGTCGATATTCTGGTAAACAATGCTGGTGTTTTCCGCACCGTTCCTGTGATGGAAACCACCGAGGAAATCTGGGACGAACAGCTCGACCTGAACCTCAAGGGTTATTTCTTCATGATCAAGACCCTGGTGCCGCATTTCCGCGAGAATGGCGGCGGCAAGGTCGTGAACATCTCCTCGATTGCCGGGACCGGCGCATTTCCGAACTGCCCGGGCTACTGCGCATCCAAGGGCGGCGTGGTCAACATGACGCGTGCGCTGGCTGCCGAACTGGGCAAGGAGAAGATCAACGTAAACTCCATCGCGCCGGGCAATGTGGCAACACCGCTGAATGCGCATCTGCGCGGTCCGGGCAACGAGGAATACATGCAGCTGATGCGTACCATGACGCCGACGGGCATCGACTTCATCGACCCCGACGACATGACAGGCACAGCGGTGTTCCTCGCAACCGAGGATTCCCGGATGATCCACGGTGAAACCATCATCGTCGATGCCGGCTGGAGCGTCTGGTAGGGGTTGCCTACCATGCTTCGTCGTTCCCGCGAAGGCGAGAACCCATTAACTCAGGCGGTTGTGCGGTTTGGCACCAGCGACAATGGACTCCCGCCTTCGCGGGAGTGACGAAGTTGTTTCTGTCTAATCCAGTTTGAAGCCCTTGCCTCGGATATAGGCACCGAAATCCGTGCGCTGGGGTTCATTGTACTGGCGCGCCTTGTCGTCGGACCAGGTGTAGGGGTCACGTGATCCGAAGCGTTCCGGGTTGCGCTGTGACCCATATGGACGCAGTTCCATACGACGCAAGTCATAGGCCTTGATTGCATCTTGCTGCACGGCCTCGTTGTAGGTGTCCGTGTGGACCGTTGCGGCGAGCGGCAGGCGCAGGTTGATTCGCGGTGTCCGTGCCGGCCATCCCAGGGTCATCCCTGCGACGGGGAACACCCAGTCCGGCAGCTCCAGAAGCTCGTTCACGACCTCCAGATGGTCACGGATCGTGCTGATCGGGCAGGTGGCCAGCCCCGCGGCATCGGCGGCATTCACGAAAGCCCCCAACGCGATCCCGGCGTCCACCGCAGCATTGAAGAAGGCATCGAGATGATCGTTCTCGAACGGGATGTCGGCCCGTTCGCTGATCTGCCGCAGACGCCGGTTGTTGCCGCAGAACACCAGAAAGACAGGTGCCCCCGCGATCCACGGACTGCCGGGGAAGAGCGCGTTGATCGTGGCGCGCTTTTCCGGATCACTGACAATGAGGATATCGCGCTGCTGCAGATCGCTCTTGGTTGGTGAACTCAGAGCAAGTGCGGCGAGTTGCAGGACCAGGTCATGGGGCACCGGCTGGTCGGTGTAGAGGCGACAGGACTGGTGGTTGGCCAAAGGCAGCCAGTGACTGGTGTCGGCATCGCTAGAGACATTCTGCGGGGCGTCGTCGAAACGCAGCTGGAGCAGTTCGTCGATGGTTGAGGTGGTTGTCATTCTTTCTGCTCCTCGGTCGTCATGCCCGGACATGATCCGGGCATCCATGTCTACACGCAAATGGAATCCAACAACCTCATGCTGAGCCTGTCGAAGTATGAGGTTGTCGCCCTCGTCCTTCGTCAGGCTCAGGATGAGGGCTCAGTCGGTCGAGATCCTCGGATCAAGTCCGGGCATGTCGATGGTGATGGGTCACGCCGTCGGCAATTTATGGTTGCCGAATTGCTCGCGCAGTTTGGCTTTCAGGACCTTGCCGGTCGCCCCGATGGGCAAGGCGTCGGTCAGCACCGTATCGTCGGGCATCCACCACTTGGTGATCCGGCCCTCCAGATATCTGGTCATGTCGGCATGGGTCGGATTTTTTCCGGTGGCAGGGACCACAATGAGCAACGGGCGTTCGTCCCATTTCGGGTGTGGCACACCGATGACGGCGGCCATCGCCACGTCCGGGTGGCCCATGGCCTGGTTCTCGATCTCGATGGTGCCGATCCATTCGCCCCCGGACTTGATGACATCCTTGGCCCGGTCCGTCACTTCCATATAACCATCGGCATCGATGGTGGCGACATCGCCGGTCGAGAACCAACCGTCCTTGCCGTGGGCGTCGGATTTGTCGAGCTTGAAGTAGCCGCTGGTGATCCAGGGTCCGCGGACCTGAAGGATGCCGAAGGCCTTGCCGTCATGGGGCAACTCCTTGCCGTGATCGTCGACGATCCGCATTTCGACGCCATAGACCGGGCGTCCCTGCTTCATCTGCTTGCGCATGATCTCGCCGTCATCGGCCATGCGTGGTTTTGGAATGGAGACGCTGCCAAGCGGGCTCATTTCAGTCATGCCCCAGGCGTGCCGGACCTCGACCCCGAAATCCTCCTGAAAGGCCCGGATCATGGATTCAGGGCAGGCGGAGCCGCCGATTATGGTGCGTTTGAGGGCCGGGGCGCGGTCGCCGCTTTCCCGCCAGTGCTTGAGGAGGTTGAGCCAGACCGTCGGCACGCCGGCGCTCATGGTGACGCCTTCTGAAACGAGAAGTTCGTGAACGCTGGCCCCGTCGAGCATGGGGCCGGGAAAGACCAGTTTTGCGCCCACCATGGTGGCGCCATAGGGAATACCCCAGGCGTTGACATGGAACATCGGCACCACGGGAAGGATTACCTCACGCTCACCCATATGGAGCACGTCGGGCAGGGCCGAGGCATAGGCATGCAGGATGGTCGACCGATGGCTGTAAAGCGCGCCCTTCGGGTTTCCAGTCGTGCCGGAGGTGTAGCAAAGCGAAGAGGCTGTGTTTTCGTCAAAAACCGGCCATTCGAGGTCATCGGAATGGCCGTTTACCAGCTCTTCGTAACAGATGGCGTTGGCGAGGGTCGTTTCGGGCATGTGGTCGCGATCGGTCATGATCACCACACCGCGCAGTGTCTTCAGTTCGCTTTCGATCCCTTCGATCAGCCCCACAAGGTTCAGGTCAACGAAGACATAGGCGTCTTCGGCATGGTTCATGATGTAGGTCATCTGCGAGGGATGCAGGCGCGGGTTCAGCGTATGAGTGATCGCACCGATGCCTGACGCGGCGTAATAGAGCTCGAAATGCCGGTGGGTGTTCCAGGCCAGTGTGGCAACCCTGTCCCCCAGCTTCACATCCAGCGCGATAAGGGCGTTGGCCAATTGCCGCGCCCGCCGGTGGGCGTCGTGATAGGTGTACCGGTGGATCGGTCCTTCTACCGTGCGTGTGACAATTTCCCGGTCGCCCGAGACGAAATCGGCATGCCGCAGCAGATTCGAAATCAGCAGCGGCTGGTCCATGATGAGTCCGCGCATAACGTCTTCCCCAAAATTC
>JAURLR010000270.1 GCA_030831135.1 Alphaproteobacteria bacterium | reverse complement strand
CGACATCGCCTCGACGGCCACAAGCCAGTGCTGGTCCATGACGAGCTACTGCCCGGTGCCCGGCCCCGTGCCGACGTCTCCCGCGAACCGTGACTATGCTGCGGGCTTCACCGTGGCGATGATGCTCAAGGATCTCAAGCTGGCGCAGGAGGCTGCAACGGCGGCAGGTGCGAACACCCCGCTGGGCACGCAGGCCACCGACATGTACGACGCTTTCGCAGCCGCTGGAAATGAGGGTCTCGATTTTTCGGCGATCTTCCGGCACATCGCAGACGACTGATCCGCGTGCCGGAGCCTGACAAGACTAGCCGAGCGGCGCGCTCCGCTTGCGGCAACTGCCACACAGGCGGTTGTGCCAGCCTTCGCTTTCGAACTTGTTGCCACACATCATGCAGGGGCGCTCGCTCGGTGCATCACCGTCGGCACGCGCCCGGCCAACATGTTCCAAATCGCCATCAATCTCTGCGGGAACCGCGCTCGTCTGGTGCAGTTCTGGAGTGCTCTCGCTCACAACCTGTTTCCTTTCAAATGACGCACCAGAAACTGGCCGCGTCACGACTTCCTGCCATCGCGGATGCGTCCGAAAGGCGTATCCGTCTCAAAAATACGTTTTTCTGGTCCCTTGAAAGCGCAAAATGAAGCTCTGCCCGTCCTCGTAAAACAGGGCAAAAATCAGTGTAGTACTATGAAAACACTGATTAAATTCAATCTGGGCTAAGCTGCCAGGATCGCCGAAGCGTTGACTATAAGAAAAGTCAGATTGGGGAAAAAGTCAATGCGACATCGACAACCGCACGCAAATTGAGGCCGAATATGCCGAAAACACCTGAATATGATTTCATTGTTGTGGGCGCTGGCAGTGCTGGCTGTGTTCTGGCCAACCGCCTGAGCGCTGATCCTGACAACCGCGTGCTACTGCTCGAAGCGGGGCCGCGCGACAGCCATCCCCTGATCCATATCCCGGTTGGCAACGGCAAGATCATTCCCAAGGCGAAATACAACTGGAAATACGAGACCGAGCCCCAGGAACATCTCGATAATCGTCGCATTCTCTGGCCCCGGGGAAAGACTCTGGGAGGCTCATCCTCGCTGAACGGGATGATCTACATTCGCGGACATACCCGTGACTATGACCTCTGGCGCCAGCAGGGTGTTTCGGGCTGGTCCTTCGCCGATGTGCTGCCCTATTTCAAGCGCGCGGAGGGCAATGTGCGCGGGGGCGATGCGTTTCACGGTGGGGATGGTCCCCTGATCGTGAGCGATTCTGCTCACGACCATGAACTCTTCGACGGGTTCGTGGCGGCCGGGCTCGAGGCCGGTTATCCGGCAAACAGCGATTTCAACGGACCCGAGCAGGAAGGCTTCGGGCGCTATCAGTTCACGATCCGCAACGGACGGCGCTGGAGCGCGGCGGCGGCCTATCTGAAACCCGTCCTGTCCCGTCCCAACCTGACACTGGAAACCGGCGCCCTGACCCAGCAGGTGCTCTTTGACGGTACACGTGCGGTCGGGGTTCGATACACTCATGGCACGACCGCGCGAACGGCCCATGCCGTCCGCGAGGTTCTGCTGTGCGGGGGTGTCGTGAATTCGCCCCAGCTCCTGATGCTCTCGGGTGTCGGACCGGGCGATGAACTCAAGCGGCTGGGTATTGAACCGTTGATCGATCGGCCCGAGGTCGGCGGAAACCTGCAGGACCATCTCTGCGTCCACACCGTACATGCCTCTGACACACCGACCCTGACGGATGAACTGGTGCGCCTGGAGCGCGGCGCCATCTCGGTGGCGCGCGCCTTCGTGACACGGAAGGGGCCAGCTGCCGCGTTTCCGCTGGAAGGGGGTGCGTTCATCCGGACGTCCGATGATCTCGATATTCCCGATGCCCAGTTCCATTTCAGCGCGGGCAATCTTCTCTCGCTGATTCGGCGGCCCTTTGCCAGCCACTCCGAAGATCACACACGGCCCGATGCGTTCATGTGCCATGTCTGCCAGTTGCGGCCCGAAAGCCGCGGAGACATCCGACTGCGATCCAGTGACCCCCAAGATGCGCCATTGATCCAGCCCAATTATCTGTCCGAAGCGCGCGACCGGGACACCATGCGGGAGGCCTTCAAGGCGATGCGCGATGTGATGCATCAACCCGCCCTGTCACGCCTGAGCGGCGGGGAAATCTGGCCGAACCCGGAGGTGCGCTCCGATGCTGATATCGATGCGTTCATCCGTGCCACGGGCGGTACGGTCTATCACCCGGTCGGCACCTGTCGCATGGGCAGCGACGATGGCGCAGTGGTGGATGAGACCCTCAAGGTGCGTGACACCGAGGGGTTGCGGGTGGTGGATGCGTCAATCATGCCATCGCTTGTGGGCGGCAACACCCATGCGCCAACGGTCATGATTGCGGAGAAGGCGGCCGACATGATCCTCGGTCGGACGCCGCCCGATCCCGAACTCTATGCCTGATGGCGGCTCACCCCTCACGCCGGAAGCTGTTGTTTGTCTCTCCCGCCATGCCGGATATCGGCGGCAACGGGCTGGCGATGCGTGCGGGGAACCTTGTCGAGGCGCTTGGCAGCCATTGGGACCTTCATCTGGTGGTGCTGGCCGTGGGCGGTGTCGAGGGACGGCGCTTGTGTCCCGAGCTTGAGCCTTTTGTAGCCGCGTGGACGGAGCTTCCCTATTGGGAGATGCTCGACCCGGACCATCAGAAAGTCGCGCGCACGCCAAGGGGCATGGACCAGTTCGCGGCAATCGAGAAATACGGGCGACCGCTGGCTGCAGCCTACCGACTGGACGCTGCGGCGGATGCCGTCTTCAACGCGTTCCCGGGGGTTTCGTTTGAAGCAGTTTTTGTTCTGCGCCTCTATATGAGCGCGCTCATCGCCCGGTTCCGTGATCTTGAACCGCGCCCGCATTTGTTGATGGATGCCGATGATGATGATGTCACGGCCAGCCTGCGCTTTGCCGAGGTTCGTCATAACGCAGGCGATCCCTATGGCGCGACGATCGAACGCGCGACGGCGCGACAGTATGCGACATGGGAACAGGACTGGCTGCCGGAGTTCGACATGGTTTTCACTGCGTCCCCCGTCGATTCCGCTCGTATGTCCGAACGCCTGCCCGATGTGTTGTTCGACACTCTTCCCAATGTTGTCCGCGCGCCCTCGGTTGCGCCATCCGCTGAAAGTTCCTCGGGTGATCCCTTCCTGCTGATCGGAAATCTGAGCTACCTGCCCAATGTGGAGGGCGCGCGTTTCTTCTGTGCCGAGGTGGCGCCGCGTATTCGGGCCAGCGATCCTGATTTGGCGCGGGTCACAATTGCCGGTTCGTCGCCAGCCCCGTCGGTGGTTGCGATGGGGGGCGATACAGGGGTGACGGTTCTCGCCAGCCCGGCTGATGTGGCCCCGCTCTATCAGCAGGCCCGGGTTGCTGTTGTGCCAATTCGTGCAGGGGGTGGAACCCGGATCAAGATCCTGGAGGCCTTCGCATCCGGCGTGCCGGTTGTGTCGACGGCGCTGGGGGCGGAGGGTCTGAGCGCTGAGGATGGCGTGCATCTTCTGATCGCGGATACGCCGGATGAATTTGCGGCGGCCTGTATACGATTGGCCCGGGACGACGAACTCCGGTCGCGTCTGATCCCGGCGGCCCGACGACTTCAGAAAGATCAGTATTCACTGGACATGCTGAAGCAGCGTTTCGCACCAGACCTTGCGTGACGTGGGCGGCCCTAATTGCCTTCGGCTGTCTTTGGCGCGGCGTCCGGGTTCCACTGGCCGCGGCGCATGCGGGTGATCTTCACACTGGCAAATGTGCCCGCCTTGCGGAGCGGTTCGTTTGCCGAAAAGGCTTCGGCAGCCGCCCGATCGGGCACGTTCAGGATCAGCACACTGCCGATACGGGATTCGTCATCATCGGCGAGCATGGCCCCGCCCAGCACGAGGATATCCTTGTGTGCTTCCAGATAGGCAAAGTGGGCCGGTTTGTGGATCTCACGGAGTTCCTTCGAACCCGGCCCGTCTTCCTGATAGATGATGTAGAGCATCAGCCCTGATTGATCACGAAGACCAGCTTGCCGCGCAGATGGCGGCCTTCGCTGATCCGGTGTGCTTCGGGGGCTTCCTCGAGCGTGAAGGTTTTCACCGGCGGGGCTTGGACCACGCCCGATTCGAACAATTCCATGATCCGCTCGAGATGCGGACGATCACGGCCGACTGCCGGACGCAGGGACGTGACGTCGTCACGCGGTGAGGGTGGTGCCTGCATGCCTGACGCGATGGAAGCCACGCGACCGCCGGATTTCACTACTTCGAAGGATTTTGCCGTCACTGGCCCCCCGACGGTTTCAAAGACGCAATCCACATCGGAAAGAACCTTCGTGAAGTCTTCCTTTGTGTAGTCGATCACCTGATCGGCACCCAGGCTCTTCACATAATCCACATTGCCGGTGCTGCAGGTGGTGATGACGCGGGCACCGAGATGCTTGGCGAGTTCGATCGCAAAACCGGCGACACCGCCGGCACCGCCCTGAATCAGAATCGTCTCGCCGGCCTTGAGTTCCAGCGTCTCCTCGACGGAAATGATTGCCGTCAGGCCGGTCAGGGTCAGGCACGCAGCTTCGATATGGCTCACGTTGTCGGGTTTTTTCGCGATGATCGAGGCCTTCATGGCGATCTTCTCGGCATAGGTGCCTTCCTGGCCCCGGTCACAGACGCCAAAGACGGCATCGCCGATCGCAAAATCGGTCACCCCTTCGCCCAATGCGCTGACGACGCCGGAGAAATCCCGGCCCAGCACATAGGGGAAGCTTTCAATTTCGCCATAGGTCCCGCCCGCCCGGACCTTTGCGTCGGCGGCGTTCACGGTTGCTGCATGGATATCGACAATGACTTCGCCGGGGCCGGCCACGGGGTCGGGCAGGTCGCCATAGGTCAGGACCTCCGGTCCCCCATGTTCCATGAAGTAAGATGCTTTCATCGTGATCTCGTCCTTTGGATTCGGGCGTTCAATGGGTGTGGTTGGCACCAAAGCTAGCCTATCGACCCGACGCTGGCGAGAGGGCGAACCCGGTCGCATTCCGGACCGTTGGTCTGCTACAACCAGCCCCAATACGAGAAACCATTCCTGAAGGGTAAGGGGAACCAGATGAAAATTCTTTATTTTGACGACTTCCGGCTCGGTATTCTGCGCGGCGATGAAGTGGTCGACGTGTCCGACCAGGTGCAGGACATTCCGCACACCGGGCCGCATGATCTGATCACCGGCCTGATCGCGCGGTTCGATGATTATCGCGCCCGCATCGAGAAAGCCGCTGCTGAAGGTGTCGGGATTCCGGTGGCCAATGTGCGCATTCGCCCGCCGCTGCCCAAGCCCGGCAATATCGATTGCATGGCCGTCAATTACATGGAGAACGGGACCCTTCCCGAGCCGACCCCGATCAATGCGTTCCACAAGGCGAGCAACGGGGTGATCGGCGAAGGCGACACGATGGTCCTGCCAGACATCCCTGCGAAAATTTTCGAAGGCGAGGCCGAGCTGGGGCTGGTGATCGGTAAGCGGGCGACCAATGTGTCGGCGGATGAGGCGATGGATTACGTCTTTGGCTATTTCAATTTCATCGATGGCTCGGCGCGCGACATGCCGCCGCCCACCAATGTCTTCTTCCAGGCCAAGTCACGCGACACCTTTGCACCGCTTGGGCCTTATATCGTGACGGCGGACGAGATCGACGACCCGCAGAATCTCGATGTGAAGCTTTGGGTGAACGGTCAGCTCATGCAGGATTTCAATACCGATGACATGGCCCACAATATCCCGCGCTGCATCGAGTGGCTGAGTTCGATCCACACACTCGAGCCGGGTGATGTTGTGGCCACCGGCACCAACCATCGTGGCCTGAACCCGTTCCAGGACGGCGACAAGGTCGAGCTGGAAGTCGAGGGCTGCGGTCGCCTGACGATCAACGTCCGGGACGAGCTGAAACGGAAATGGGAGCGCGTGACGCGGTTTGCCCACACATCGGGTGGTGGCGAAGGGCGCTACACCCCGCAGGTGTCTGGAAAATACACCGACTAGATGGCCGCGTTTCTGGCGCGAGCAGAAGGGGCGTGACGGAACTCCGTCACGCCCCTTTTTGCATTCAACGGGCTGAATTCATCGCGTACAGGCTTTGATTCTGGTCTGTTCCGGCTAGAATGCGGCGAACAATTCAATACCGGCTGACCAAGGCCGGTCAGGGGGAAAGATGAGCAAGAAAATCGCCGTTCTGGGCACTGGTGCCAATGGCAGTTCCGTCGCGGCCAATCTGGTTGATGCGGGCTTCGATGTGACCTTGATTGACCAATGGGCCGAGCATGTCGAAACCATGCGCGCCAAGGGTCTGACGATCAACATGCCCGAGGAAGACCTGCATGTGGAGGTTGATGCCCATCACCTAAGTGATCTGGCCGCGCTGAACCGTCAGTTCGATGTCGTGTTCCTGATGGTCAAGGCTTACGACACACGCTGGGCCTGCGAACTGATCAAGCCTTATCTGAAGGATGACGGCCTTCTCGTCGGAATCCAGAACGCCATGATGCTCGACGATATCGTGGATATTGTCGGCTCCTCCCGCACGATCGGCTGTGTGGTCGAGCTTTCCTCGGAGATTTTCACGCCGGGCGTGGTGCAGCGGAACACGCCGCCGGGGCATACCTGGTTCGGGCTGGGCAGCATTCACGAATCCACCGAGGGCCGCGAAGCGGAAATCGAGGAGATCCTCAAACACGCGGGCAAGGTTTCGATCTCTCCGGAAATCGTCGCGGCGAAATGGATGAAGCTGGTGGTCAACACCATGTGTCTGGGCCCCTTCGCGATGCTCGGGCTGACGCTTTATGAGGCGGTGAAGATGCCGGGCATGAAGGATTTCGCGCTACAGGCCGGGACAGAAGCCCTGTCGGTGGGGCAGTCCATCGGGCACACGATCCAGCCGATCTTCGGTCTGACCGAAGAGGACGTGAAAGACACCAACCGGCTCCTCGAAAAGCTTCTCGACAAGCTGGGAGCCGATATCGGCCCCGCCGCGCGGGACTGCGTTCTGCAGGACCATCTGAAAGGCCGCTATAGCGAAGTCGATCTGATCAATGGTCTGGTTGTCGATGAAAGTGAGAAGCTCGGCCGCCGGGCTCCGGCCAATGCGGCGATCACCGAGATCACGCGGCGCATTCAGGCCGGGGAGCTCGCACCCGATCCGTCCAACCTCGCTCTCGCACAGGAAATGGCACGCGCCTGATTTGAACCATGACGAACGCCAATGACAATAACGCCACGGCCGCTACGGATTTCGATGTCATCGTGGTCGGTG
>JAURLR010000269.1 GCA_030831135.1 Alphaproteobacteria bacterium | reverse complement strand
GGAACTGCCTTCCGCATTCAGCAACTCAAGGATCGGCACCGCAGGATTGGCTTTCACCGCATAGAAAATCTCGGCCCATGGCGCGAACCCCGTCATGGCCCTGTAGTTCTGCCGCACTTGATCAACGTCGATAATCGCGCAGGGCGTTGCCGGGCGTTCGTCGCGAATAAAACGGTCAATCTTGTCACTCATGTTCGTGAACCTCGGTGAAGCACTGGCGCGCAGGGATTTTGGGCGGCGGGTATAGGCCCAATTTGTCGGAATACAAACGGATTCCTGATGTCCGTCGCGCCAACCCCTGATTGCCCTGAATCGCTGACGCATGGTAACCCGCTTTGCATTATCAATTCTGGATTACGTCACGTGGCAACTCGTCCATCCATATGGGTTCTCAATGGCCCGAATCTGAACCTGCTTGGCGAGCGGGAACCAGGGATTTATGGCGGCGAGTCACTGGCCGAAATTGAACAGAAATGCCGCGTCACTGCTGATAACGCAAAACTCGACCTCGAGTTCCGCCAATCGAACCACGAAGGTGAGCTTGTGGGCTGGATTCAGGACGCCCGGATTGCTGCAGCTGGCCTAGCTATCAACGCGGGTGCCTACACCCACACCTCGGTCGCAATGCATGATGCCCTGCGGCTGCTCGACATCCCCATCGTGGAAGTCCACCTCTCGAACATCTTCGCCCGCGAGGAGTTCCGGCATAAATCCTATATCAGCGCAGCGGCAACCGGCGTTGTCTGCGGCTTTGGCCCGATGAGCTATGTTCTTGCCATCGACGCCCTGGCAGCGCGGATGGACCTTTAGGCCGTCATGGGCGATCCGTTCGACATCGATTCAGAGCTTGTTCGAAAATTGTCCGATTTGCTCGCCGAAACAGGGCTGGGCGAAATCGAATACGAGGATGGCGGCAAGCGCATTCGTGTCGCTCGACCCGCTGCCCAGGCAACGGTAACCATCGCTGCTGTTCCGGTCCCCGCCCTGCCCGCTGCCGATATGGCGATGCCGGGCAGTGACAACCCGAACCCGGTCGGGGCCGTATCATCGCCCATGGTCGGCACCGTCTATCTGTCTCAATCTCCCAGCGAGCCTCCCCTCGTCAATATCGGCGACACGGTCAGTCAGGGCCAGACCCTGCTGCTGATCGAAGCGATGAAGACCTTCAACGAAGTGAAGGCCCCCCATGGCGGGACCGTGTCACGGATCGCCGTAACCAACGGACAACCTGTCGAGTTTGGCGAATTGCTCGCCGTTGTCGAATAGCTGGCCCGGATCGCGGCCCCGGCATGTTCAAGAAAGTCCTGATCGCAAACCGGGGTGAAATCGCGCTGCGGATTCACCGTGCCTGCAAGGAAATGGGCATCTCGACCGTGGCCGTTCATTCGACGGCGGATTCCTATGCCATGCATGTTCGCCTGGCCGATGAAAGCGTGTGCATCGGGCCGCCGCCGGCCGCAGAGAGCTACCTCAACATTCCCGCGATCCTTTCTGCCGCCACACTGACCGGCGCCGATGCCATCCATCCCGGCTACGGATTTTTGTCTGAGAACGCGAATTTCGCCCGTATCGTCGAAGAACACGGCCTTGCCTTTATCGGCCCGACTTCAGAGACCATCGCCACCATGGGCGACAAGGTTGCGGCAAAGGATGCCATGCGCATCGCAGGCGTGCCCGTCGTGCCCGGCTCCATGGGGGCCGTGGACAGCGTGGCAGACGCCGCCCAGATCGCCGGCGAGATCGGTTATCCGGTCATCGTCAAGGCTGCTTCGGGCGGCGGCGGGCGCGGCATGAAGGTGGTCGAAACCGAAGCTGATATCGAAACCGCCTTCAAGCTGGCAAGCCGGGAAGCCGAAGTGAATTTCGGTGATGCAACAGTCTATATCGAAAAGTATCTCGCGCGCCCCCGACATGTCGAAGTGCAGGTCATTGGCGATGGGCGGGGCAATGCGGTTCATCTGTTCGAGCGCGACTGCTCGCTCCAGCGCAAACATCAGAAGGTCCTCGAAGAGGCCCCCTGCCCGGTTCTCGATGCCGCAACGCGCGAGCGTATCGGAACCATCTGCGCTCAGGCTGCGGCAAAGATGAACTATCGCAGCGCGGGAACATTCGAGTTTCTCTACGAGAATGGCGAGTTCTTCTTCATCGAAATGAACACTCGTGTGCAGGTGGAGCACCCGATCACGGAAATGATCTGCAACTTCGATATCGTCGCCGAAATGATCCGCATCGCAGCAGGTGAAGCACTTTCGGTCCGCCAGCAGGATGTCGTCATGGAGGGGCATGCGATCGAATGCCGGATCAATGCGGAAGACCCGGTGACCTTCATCCCCTCACCCGGACTGGTCGCCGAATATCATGCACCGGGCGGCCTCGGCGTTCGCGTAGATTCCGCGCTCTATGCCGGTTACCGTATCCCGCCCTATTACGACAGTCTGGTCGCCAAACTGATCGTTCACGGGCGCAACCGCGAGGAAGCCATCATGCGGATGCGCCGGGCGCTGGACGAAATGGCCATCAGCGGCATCTCCACGACGATTGCGTTGCACCAGCGACTTGCCGACAACCCCTCCTTTGCCACGGCCGACTATGATATTCATTGGCTCGAGAGTTTCGTCGAAACATCGTAGCTAGTTCTTCATGGCGGGTTTGACCCCACAATTGCTTCTGGGTGCTTACGCCAGCGGGATTTTCCCGATGGCCGAAAGCCGCAACGATCCGGATCTGTACTGGATCGATCCGGACATGCGCGGAATCGTGCCGCTCGACAGATTTCACATTCCACGACGGCTGCGGAAGACATTGCGCGCCGCCCCTTATGATATCCGGTGCAATGCCGACTTTCTCGGCACCATTCGTGGCTGTGCAGAACCCCAGGGCGCCCGCCCGGAAACCTGGATCAATGATGAAATCGAGCGGCTCTACGCAGCCCTGTTCGAAATGGGCTTTGCGCATTCGGTCGAATGCTGGCGCGATGATGAACTGGTGGGCGGGCTTTACGGCGTGTCACTGGGTGGTGCGTTTTTCGGCGAAAGCATGTTCACGCGTGCGCGTGATGCCAGCAAGATCGCGCTGTGCCACCTGGCGGCGCGGCTTCGAAAGAGCGGCTACGTGCTTCTCGACAGCCAGTTCTTGACAGATCATCTCCGCCAGTTCGGCACGATCGAAATCGACCGCGCCGAATACAAGAGACGACTGGCCGATGCCCTCAAGATCAATGCTGATTTTCAGCCCGAGCTTTCCGCTGCGGAACTCGACGCATTCATACAATCGACGACCCAGACGTCGTAGACCGGGTGCTCGAGCGCCGAGATGGCGGGGCTGGACGCGAACATCCAGCCCGTAAAAATACGCTGATCGGCCGCCCGCTCGAAACTTTCATCAATCTCCAGAAACGCCGTGCTTTCAGGCGCCTCGGTCGGCGAGGCCTTGTGACAGGCGCGCACCTGTATCGTCAGGGTGCCGAATGCCACCAGCCGGTCAAACGGAACTTCGAACGTCGAGATCCGTGCCGTGACCTTGTCGAGCCCCTGAAGAACGGCCCCGAACGTAGGCGGCGCCTCAGCGGGTTCGGGCGATTGCGCCACAGCCGACGAGCCGGTCAGGACCAGGACGCAAAGCGCGCGAGACAAAGCGCGTGTGAAAGGTACCATTTTCATGTGTTCCGTTCGTCAGGCCACATTTCGCAAACGCCCGACCGGGTGATCAGTTCGAATCCGTAGCGAGAAAGATGATTTCGGACACCGTGTCTTCAAGCGCCTGAAAATCGCGGGTGCGGGCGATCTCCGCACCGTCCTGAAGCGTTTCGGTATCCTGTCCAGGAAACAGCCGCAGATATTTTCCGCCGAGCAGCCCCTCGGCTGTCACGCCGGCTTCGGTATCTGCGGGCAGGCGAATCCCGTC
>JAURLR010000268.1 GCA_030831135.1 Alphaproteobacteria bacterium | reverse complement strand
GGAAAGACTCTTCGGGCGCGGCACTATGCCCTGACCGGGGATCTTCAGCGCGAGGTCTGGTACGATTCCGCGGGTCGGCTGGTGAAGGTCCAGTTTTCCGGCTCCGACGGCTCTGATATCCAGTATCTTCTGAAATAGCCCGGCGGGCGAACCGCCCGGGGGAACCTGCGGGTTGATGCCATGCGTGTATTGCTGATCGAGGACAATGTTCGCCTTGCCGGGTTCATCGGCAAGGCGCTCGGCGCTGCAGGCTTTACGACCGATCATTGCGATTGTGCGGGTGATGGTGAGGCCGCGCTTGATACTGTTCGCTATGACGCGCTGGTGCTTGATCTCGGCCTGCCTGACGATGACGGCATGAACGTCCTTCGGCGGGTTCGGATGCATGTTGCCGAACTTCCGGTGCTGATCCTGACCGCACGCGATGGCGTTGAGGACCGGGTGGGTGGACTGAATGCGGGGGCGGATGACTACCTGCTCAAGCCATTTGCCATGGAAGAACTGATTGCACGCCTGAACGCGCTGATGCGCCGACCCGGCACCACGCTGGGCCGTGAGTTGACCATCGCCAATCTGACCTTTGATTCCGTGGGGCGCGAAGTGACGGTCGACGACAAGGTGATGCCGCTGACCCGACGTGAAATGTCCGTCCTCGAATTGCTGTTGCGGCGCGCCGGTCGGGTCGTACCCAAGGATGTGCTGGCCGACAGCGTGTACGGGTTCGATGAGAATTTTGGCGCGAACTCGATCGAGGTTGCGGTTCACCGGCTGCGCAAGCGTTTGCAGGATTCGGGGGCGCGGCTGGAAATCCATACGCTGCGCGGCATCGGCTATATGCTCGTGGAACCAGGTGACGGACTCAAGAAGGCAGCCTCGTGAGGCGCTCCCTGCTGGGACGGCTGGTTGTGCGGCTGCTGGCTGTGACCCTGTTCTTCATCGTCGTGTGCGTCGGTGCCCTGCTGTTTCAGTTCGTTGAGCAGGTTGAGACGCTGCGCGACCGTGATCTGTCCGGGCAGGCGCGTGATATCGCCAGTCATCTAGAGGTGGCCCCGGATGGCAGCGTGTCATTGCGGCTGCCTGATCCATTGCGCGATGCGTATGATTCCAGCAACGGGATGTTTCTGTTTGCTGTCCTCGACGAGACGGGAGCCGCGATCTTCAGCTCACGCGACGCTGTTGGTCCGATCGCGAGCGGACCGGATGGTCTTCCGGCACCGGACGAACCGTTTCAGGTGAGCCGTGCGATCAAAGGCGGGTCGGCCGTATTCTATGGCATCACAGTCCCAGTCACCCGGGCCAATGAGACATTCTTCATTCAGGTGGCACAGGGCCCCGGGCATTCGGATGCGCTGGCCGACGAGTTTCTCAGTGAACTCCTGGATTATGCAGGGTGGCTGCTCGGCGTCCTCGTGGTTCTGATTCTGGGCGTTGTTTATGTCACCGTCCGGACCTCGTTGCGTCCGGTTACGGAAATATCGCGACAGGCTGCTGCAATCACCCCGGCGACACTCAATGCCCGTTTGGGGGTGCGAGACCTCCCGCGCGAGCTCAATCCTCTCGTTGATGCTGTGAACAACGCCTTTGAACGGATCGAGACCGCCTATCGTCAGCAACGCGAGTTTACCGACAATGCCGCGCATGAGATGCGCACACCACTGGCTGTGCTTCGCGCGCATATCGAGAGCCTCAATCTTGCAGATACTCTTTTGCCCGATGTTTTGCGGCTTGAACGGATTGTGGAGCAACTCTTGCGTCTGGCGCGGGCGGACAACCTGGCTCTGGCCGACGATGCCCGTGCCGATCTCAATCTTGTCGCCACCCAGGTGGCCGAGATGCTCGCACCGGACGCCGTGCGCCGCGGCCTGGATTTCGAACTGGAACCATCACATACGCCCGTCATCGTCCATGGTGATGGTGACTATCTGTTCATTGCGCTGCGCAATCTGGTGGAGAATGCCTTCAATGCTGCGGGAGAGGGCGGGCATGTGCAGGTCACGGTGATGCCGCCCGCGACAATCCGTGTCTCCGATACAGGGCCCGGTATCCCGGTGGCTGATCGCGACCGGATTTTCGAACGCTTCTGGCGCGCCGATACGGCCTCGGACACAGGGGCCGGACTGGGGCTTTCCATCGTACGCCGGATTGTCGACGCCCATGGTGGAAGCTGCATGGTCAGCACAGCTTCGGGGGGCGGGTCGAATTTTGACATGACCCTTCAGGCGGCACCTGCGGCTCTGGAAAAAACTTCTATCCTGTAAGTTTGATGTAAGCCCCGCGTCGCATCTTTGCCTCAGCGCTCACTCCGGAGCGATTCACCACACTGGGCTGGTCATGCGGTTTTCAATCCTACCTTCCAATCACCCGGATCGCGCACGCGCCGAGGCCGGTATCGAAGCTGTCTATCAGCTGCGTTACGGGTGTTCGGTCCCCGCATTCGCACCGCATCTTGCGGTGCTGTCCGACGCTGGCGGGGATGTTCTTTGCGCAGCAGGCGTGCGACTGGGGGAAGAAGCATTTTTCTCTGAATCCTATTGTGACACCCGCGCAGAGATTTTGGCCGCAAGGGCGCTGAACCGTCCTGTCGACCGGTCTGAAATCGTCGAGATATCCACCCTGGCTGCCGTGAGGTGTTGCGCAGCCGGGCCGTTCCTCAGTCGCCTGGTCAATCGTACACGCGATCTAGGAACCACCATGCTTTTGTTCACCGCGACAGGCCAGCTGCGTACATATCTGCAGCGCCACGATGTTTCGCTCATTGAACTGTGCCCCGCTGATCCGGCCCGGCTTCCGGGGCGGGCCGAATGGGGGAGTTATTTCGATCACGATCCGGTGGTCTGTCTGTCACCCGATACGGTCAGCCGTCCGTTTACCCGTGTCCCGCCGGCAAGTCTGGCTGGCCCGCGCGTTCTGGTGGCCGCCTGATGTCAGACGTGATTGCCAGCCTTCAGAAATGGGCCCGAACCCGCGCGGACGAACCCGCGTTCAGTGATGGCCGCTGCCTGCTCACCTATGGCGAACTGGCACTGCGTGTCGGTGGGTTTGCAGCGGCTGCGAAACTGTTTCCGCCCGTTGTTGGTATTCTGGCCGACAACGCTGTCGACTGGGCGATTGCCGATCTTGGATTGACAGCAGCCGGGCGCACGCTTGTTCCCTTGCCGACGAGTTTCTCGAATACACAATTGCAGCATGTGATTGCTGATTCCGGCGTCATGCTGGTCTTGCATGATGCCGATGCAGCGCTGATGGCGGCAGAGCTGGGTGTTCATGCCCGCCGACTGGAGGACCTGACCGGGCGGAACGCCCCGTTGCGCGGCGCGCCTACCGTTCCCCGATTGCCCAACCGGATTGTCTATACCTCCGGCACGACCGG
>JAURLR010000267.1 GCA_030831135.1 Alphaproteobacteria bacterium | reverse complement strand
TTTGCATGATGCAAATCTGCCATCGGGCCGGTTAGGATTTGGTTAACCCTGCGCGCTGCGCCTGTTAGGATCGGAATATGATGATGAAAAAGAAGAACCTCCTGCTGGCCACCGTGTTCTGCCTTTCGGCCCAGACCGCGCTGGCGTCTGACCCGCGTCTGTCGGACGCCACGGGACGCTGGGTCTGCCAGCCCGATCAGGCCGCGTGGCCGCAGGTTCTCATTGATTTCGAAGATGATGCCTATCGTCGTTGCGACCAGAACACGTGCGTCACCTATGCCCTGGGGAACCCGGCCCACAAGGACGGCATGGTGCATATTCAGTTTGCCCCGAATGGCGGTTTCGATACGAGCGATGCCGGCGGGCGTTACATCGAAAGGATCGACCAGTCGGGCAAAATCAGTGAGACCACCGGAACCTTCGCCTTTCGTGGCCTTGCGGACATCTACAATCCACGATCCTGATGCGCCTCCCTCACCCCCTTTTCGTGCTCGGCTACGGCCTGGCGATGCTCGCGGTTGTGGTCTTGTCTCTGATGCCGTCCCCCGACATTCCCGGGCCTGAGGGAGCCGACAAGGCCGTACATCTGATCGCCTATGGAACAATCACCTTCCTGGGTGGTCTGGGGTTTCGCAGCTGGGACACGCGAATACTGGCCGCCAGCACGGCGTTCGGCATCGGACTGTTTCTGGAATTTGCGCAGGCCGCCTGGTTCGCCCGAAGTGGCAGCATCTGGGACGCCGCCTCCAACGGGATCGGTGCGGTTGTTGGACTGGCCGCTGCTGCCATTGTCCTGCAGCTCTTTATCCGGCACGTCCCCAACCCGAAATCCTGACCTTTTGTGGTATCAGACCGGTTCGCCGGTATCGCGTGACGGGGGGACGTCCTCGATCCGGCGATAGACCATCAACGCGAGAACCAGAAGCACGGCGAGAACGCCGAACATCACCTGATAGGCGATGAACGGGCTGTGCCCCTGTGCATCGGCGGGAAACGCATTGATGAGCAGTCCTGTGCCGACCTGCACCAGAAACACGCCGCCCCACACGAACAGGTTGATGGCGGTGACCACCCGCCCGACATAACGGTCAGGAAACAGGCTCCGGGCATGGGCAAAGATTGGTGACGACAGTCCTGACGACAGGCCGAGCAGAACCATGGCCACGGTTACCATGAGGATTGTCGTGTTGCCGGCCGCAGCCAGCACGGCGAACCAGAGCGCCATGGACAACGCCCCGATGGTCACGATGCCCCGCCGCGTATCGAACACACGATCGAGCGGCCCGATGGCAACAGCGCTGACCAGCCAAGCCAGGGAAATGAAGAAAATGATATGTCCGCGCTCGATCAGGCCCGCATCGAAGGTATCGTTCAGGTACGGCCCGACCCACAAGGCGCGAAATGTCAGGAAGGACCCCACGGTCATTGCCGAGATAGTGCCGAGCGCATAGATTCTGGGTTCACGGAAGATGATGACCAGACCGCGAATGGTGTCGATCAGCGTCTCTGTGGGACCGACAACCTGCCGGGCATCGGGGGGCCGGTCCCGGACGGTGAACAGCACGGCCAGCGAGAGAAGCAGCGCAACCCCTGCTACGGCGGCCAGCGTCATGCGCCAGCCAAAGGCCTCGGTCGCGCTTGCAAAGGGTGAGGCCGAAAGCAGCATGCCCATACCCCCGATCCCCACGGCACAGGCCGTCGCCGTCGCCAATCGGTCGCGTGGCGTCCAGCGGGAGATCAGCACGATCATGCCCATGAAGACCGGTGCGATGCCCCACCCCGTCACCAGCAAGGCCATGGTCAGGCCGGTCGATGTCTTGGCAAAGGCAAATCCGGCGACCCCCGATGCCGTCAACAAGAGAAAGGCAGCAATCGTGCGGCGCGGACCAAAACGGTCGAGCAGAACCCCACTGGGCAATTGCATGATCGCAGACCCAAAGAACAATGCTGCGGGCAAGGCGCTCAACTGGGCCGCTGTAAGGTCAAGTTCGGCGCGCAAATCCGGGGCGATGACCGCCGGCACGGAACGCAGGAACTGGCTCAGGACAAACGCCAGCCCCAGCGCCGGGATCATCGCGAGTATCAGGCGGAACCGGTCTGCAGAACGGGGTGTCGGCGGCACTGATGTCATAAACGCCCACGGGTAACGATCAGGTCATGTAGCCTTGGTATGACACGAGGAGATGTGATGTGAAACCCGGTGCGGATTTCCGTTTATCAGTATCTTCATTCTGAAAGAATACGGAACCGGTCGCCCAACGGGAATTGGCTGTGGGAATCCTGTGTTGCTGCAAGTTCCCCTTTTCGGCCTGCATAATATTTGGCTTCCTTGCCCCGGAAACGAACAGACTGTCTCCACCCAACAGGCGTCCGTTTGTGGCGCAGATGAGCTGCGCACCGCCTGAAGCGCCGGAAATCCGGACTTCGTGTTCCTCCGCGCGCGATCAGGGTTTCTGGCACAGGGCTTGCTGATATCCGGTCAGGTAATCTGACCGGACCCGTCCATGGATTTCGAAACCGACCTGTTTCTCGAATCATTACCCGCCCTGTTTGGGGGTGCCTGGCTGACCGTTCAGTTGACGGTCGTCTCGGTGTCACTGGGCTTGATGATAGGCGTGCTTGGCGGTCTTGCCAGGGTTTCCGACCACAAATTTCTCAATATTCCCGCGTTGGTCTATGTCACCATCATGCGCGGCGTGCCGATGCTGGTCACGATCCTGTTCCTGTACTACGGCATGCCTTCGATCGGTTTCGTCTGGGACCCCTTCCTTGTGGCCGTGATCGCGCTGGCGGCCACGAATGGTGCCTATGTCACGGAGATCGTGCGCTCGGGAATCCAGGGCGTGGATCGCGGGCAGATGCGCGCGGCACGTTCCCTTGGCATGTCCTACCCGCTCGCCATGCGCCGGATCATTCTGCCGCAGGCGCTGCGCCGGGTGTTGCCGCCCATCACCAATGAATCCATCACATTGCTGAAAAATACCGCGCTGGTCTCGGTCATTGCCCTCTCGGACCTGTTGCGCGTGGGACTGGAAATCATGACCTGGAAAGCCAACACTTTCAGTCCGTTTGCCGGTGTGGCGCTGATTTATCTGTGCCTGACTTTGCCTCTCGTGGCCCTGAACACCTATCTTGAGCGATCGTACCGCATCCAATGACCCTGCACGCGATCACAGGTGCCACGGTGCTGCAGCACGATGATGCTTGGACCCCCGCTTTCAACATGGATGTGGTGATGTCCGGTGACAGCATCGTGGCCTATGGCCCCGGCGCGGCGGCGGACTATCTCGAAGCTGAGACAACGGACGGGCACAACCTTCTTCTCACACCCGGTCTGGTCAACGCCCATTGCCATTCGGCCGAGGCGCTGGCACGCGGGCTGGCAACAGATTCCGGGCTTGATAAGTGGCTCCCGGCTCTGGCCGATGTGGATGCGCTATCGAGCGAAGACATCTCCCTTGCCGTCGATCTGTGCGCCGTCGAACAACTTCGGTCGGGTGTGACCTCCGTGGTCGATCATTTCAGACAATTGCCCGCCACACTGGACGCCGGGGAGGCTGTCTCCACCGCGTGGGAAAAGACGGGCCTGCGCGCCATGGTCGCCCTGATGATCCGGGACCGGGCCAATCCGGACGGAACGGCTGTCGGTGCCACCCATTCCGGCCCCCCGCCCCTGAGTTCGGACTTGCTGGATCTGAGCGAAGCCTGGTTGAACGGTGCTCCGCAAACACCGGGTGTTGTGCGTGGCCTTGGCCCTTCCGCCGTCATTCGCTGTACCGAGGCGCTGCTTGCGATGCTTGCCGATCTGGCGACCCGGCATGGCGCGCCTTTTCATGTACATGTTGATGAAACCGCCGATCAGGCCGAACAGGCCCGACACCTGTTCGATGGCAACAGCGCGATCGCGACCTTGGGAACACTGGGCGCATTGGGACCGCGCACCTCGCTAGTTCATTGCGTCCACATTTCCGGGGCAGATATCGAGATGCTCTCGGAAACCGGGACGACAGCGGTCCACTGTCCTGTGGCCAATCAGCGTCTGGGGAGCGGCATTGCACCCGTATCAGCCATGCAACGCAGCGGTGTGTCCGTCAACCTTGCCACGGATGGTGCGGCCAGCAACGACTCCCAGTCGATGACGGAGGTTGTGAAAGCGGCTT
>JAURLR010000266.1 GCA_030831135.1 Alphaproteobacteria bacterium | reverse complement strand
CATCCTGAGGAGACCGCGAAGCGGTCGTCTCGAAGGATGCGGAGGAAAGCCCAGCCCCGCTAGATGAGGTCTTCCAGGGTCCGCTGCTGTTCCGGCTTGAAACCGACCATGACGCCTGCATCGGTTTCAATCACCGGGCGTTTGATGAGGGTCGGATTTTCGACCATCAACTGCAGGGCGATGTCCTCGGTGACGTTTTCCCGAATGACTTCATCCAGGCCGCGCCAGGTCGTGCTGCCGCGGTTAAGCAACGCTTCCCAACCCACTTCCATGGCCCATTCGGTGACCTTTTCGAGGTCAACGCCGTCGGCACGGACATCGAGGAACCTGTGGGCGGCCTCGCGTCGTTCGAGCCATTTCAGGGATTTCCGGGTCGTGTCGCAGCTCTTGAGGCCGTAAACGGTCAACATGATGGGTCCCTTTCCTTAGGCTTTGGCGCTGGGATGCGCAGCAGGCTAGTCTTATGCGCGCCGTTGCCGATATATGCAATTCCAAGTCCGAGGCAAGTCATCTCCATGACAATCCAGCCTGCAGCTTCCGTCAGACCGCCCGCTATTGCCGGCACCTTCTATCCTGCTGATGCACAGACACTTGCCGCCATGGTCGACAAACACCTGTCCGACGCGCGCGACGACGGCCTGGACCCCAAAGCCCTGATCGCCCCCCATGCCGGGCTGATCTATTCCGGCCCGATTGCGGGATCAGCCTACAAATCCATTGCCCGGCGCGCCGGGCAGATCAGCCGGGTGGTGCTGCTCGGCCCGCCCCACCGGGTGGCCGTGCCGAAGTTCTGTGTCCCGGCCGCCACCCGTTTTCGCACACCGCTTGGTGATGTGCCGCTCGATCTCGACGGGATTGCAACCGCCCTCACCATTCCCGGCGTCGAACAATCCGATATCCCCCACGCCGAAGAGCACAGCCTCGAAATCCATCTGCCCTTCCTGCAACGGGTGCTGGGCGATTTCACACTCGTGCCGGTGATCGTCGGCGGCCCCGCTCCGCAGGAAACCGAAACGCTTCTCAAGGCCCTGTGGGGCGGCCCCGAGACCCTCATCGTGATCAGTTCCGATCTCAGCCACTATCACGACTATGAGGGCGCCAATGCGCGTGACCAGAATTTCCGGCGACATGTCGAAACCCTGAGCCTCGAGAAAATCGAGGATGAACAAGCCTGCGGACGGTTCCCGGTCAAGGGCTTGCTGAGCCGTGCCCGGGCACTGGATTTGCGGGTCACCACGCTGGATGTGCGCAATTCCGGGGATACGGGCGGGCGCGATCATCGCGACCGGGTGGTGGGCTACGGGTCCTGGGCGCTCGAATATGCCGGATCGGCGCGCCTGCCCGATGAAGACCGGGCAACCCTGATCGACGCGGCCCGGCGCTCCATCGGCAACGGGTTGAAAAACGGCCGTCCGGCGCGGGTCCAGCACGGGACGTTTTCACCCGCGCTGGAAACCTACCGCGCGACCTTCGTGACCCTGAACCAGAACGGCAAACTGCGCGGCTGCATCGGCAGCATCCTGCCCCACCGCTCCCTGATCGAGGATGTGGCGATCAATGCCCACAAGGCCGCCTTCGGCGATCCGCGCTTCCCGCAACTCAGCGCGGCGGAAGTCAGCTCCCTCGATCTCTCGGTCTCGATCCTGTCCCATGCCCGCCCCATGACCTTCGGCTCCGAAGCCGAAGCGATCGATGCGCTCCAGCCCGATGTGGATGGCGTGATCCTTCAGGCCGAAGGCCCCGACGGCCAGACCCGGCGCGGCCTGTTCCTGCCCCAGGTCTGGGAGAGCGTGCCCAAGGCCGAACAGTTCCTGCGCCACCTGAAAGCCAAGGCCGGCCTGCCGCAGGATTACTGGAGCGACACCATTCGCCTGTGGCGCTACACGACGGAGACGTTTCACTAGGAGCACAGTCTTTTTTACGACCGTCATACGCGGACCTGATTCGCGTATCTTTTCGACACCTCACACATCATCAACATGGATGCCCGGATCAAGTCCGGGCATGACGAAGAGGGAAACGCGAAGCGTCGTCTCGAAGGATGCTGGGGTGACACCACTGCCGGTTTGACTTGTCCCCCGTCATTGCGAGGCGCATCGCGACGAAGCAATCCAGCCTCCCGGGCCTGTCCGCTCTGGATTGCTTCGCCTTCGGCTCGCAATGACAGCCTGCGCGGGCATGACGAAGAGGGAAACACGCCATTCCGTCTTGCCCGACCGAAATGCCTCGGCGCTGACCTCCGAGACGTTTCACCAGGGGCGCGGCCTTTATTCGTCCGTTATACACGGACTTGATCCGCGTATCTTTTCGACACCTCACACATCATCAACATGGATGCCCGGATCAAGTCCGGGCATGACGATAGAGAGATACCCACCACCTCGTCGTTCCCGCGAAGGCGGGAACCCATAAACTCAGGCGTTCGAATGGTTTCGCATCGGCGTTTATGGATGCCCGCCTGCGCGGGCATGACGAAACTCATGCATCAGGGTTGGACCTCCCCCTTGCACCGACGCGGCACCTCCGCTTAGCTGGCAAGGGGCAAACGGGGGACAGATTATGAGCGATGTGAGCGAAGCGCGCACGCGGCGCAAGGTCATTGCAGCGGGCGTCACCGGAAACGTGCTCGAGTGGTACGACTTCGCGGTCTACGGGTTTTACGCGCCGATCATCGGCCGGCTGTTTTTCCCGTCTGACGATCCCACCGTTTCGCTGATCGCCTCCTTCGGGGCCTTTGCCGCCGGCTTCCTGATGCGGCCGGTCGGCGGGTTCATCTTCGGGCATATCGGCGACAAGATCGGCCGCAAGAAAGCGCTGGTCCTCTCGGTCATGCTCATGGCGATCCCGACCGGGGTCATCGGAT
>JAURLR010000265.1 GCA_030831135.1 Alphaproteobacteria bacterium | reverse complement strand
TCGGCCATGCCCGGCATCGCCAGACGGCACAACCGGATCGCAGCAAAGAGCTTGAGGTCAAGATCGGCCTGCCAGCGTTCATCCGAGCAATCCAGAAAAGGACCGATGGCATGGGCCCCGGCATTGTTCACCAGAATATCGACGCTTCCGAAATTATCGAGAATGGTCGCCCATGTGCTTTCAATCTGGCCAAGATCCGTGACATCACAGGGCAGAGCCTCCACGCGCACGCTGTTTCCCCCAACCGAGGCGCGCACGCTGTCGCGGGCGGCTTCGAGTTTTTCGGCGGAGCGCGAAATCATCGCCACATTGGCCCCGGATTCAGCAAACTCTCGCGCCATCGCAAGCCCAAGGCCTTCGCTGGCCCCCGTGATCACCGCCGTACGTCCGTCCAGTCGAATGTCCATATTTTCCCTCCCCGGTTCTTTGACTTCCTGATAATACGCCATGCGTGGTGCTTTGACAGTGCTTCGGCAACGTCGCACTCTCGGCACAGGGAGAGAGCAAACATGACCAGAACCTCGCACCGGCATACATCCCACTGGGGAACGTTTACGGCTGACGTGACGGATGGGCGGCTGACGGAGATTCATCCGTTCAAGCTGGACCCGGACCCCTCGCCAATTATCCAGTCACTCCCCGATGCGGTCTATGACGAAAGCCGGGTCGCCCGACCCATGTTCCGCAAGGGCTGGCTCGAACGCGCCAAGGGTGGCTCCCCGGCAAACCGCGGCATCGACCCGTTTGTTGCTGTCCCATGGGACGAGGCGCTCGATCTGGCAGGCACGGAAATCGAACGCGTCCGGTCGACCTATGGCAATGCCGCGATATTCGGTGGCTCCTATGGCTGGTCAAGCGCCGGGCGATTCCATCATGCAAAAAGTCAGTTGCAGCGGTTTCTGAACACGGTCGGGGGCTTTACCGATCAGGTTCACACCTACTCCATCGCTGCCGGCTATGCGATTTTGCCACATGTCCTGGGAACCGCCGGTGCCGCCATGAACCAGGCCACCAGCTGGGACTCGATCATCGCCAACACCGAACTGATGGTCGCCTTCGGGGGTGTTCCCCTGAAGAACGCCCATGTCGCAGCGGGCGGTCCCGGGCAGCACATGACCGGCCCCTATCTCAAGGAAGCCCATGCAGCTGGCGTGGCGTTCGTGAATATCTCACCGATCCGCGATGATGTGGCCGACCACCTGAATGCCGAATGGCTGGCCATACGTCCCAACACGGATGTGGCGATGATGCTCGCCCTTGCCTACACCCTCGAAACCGAAAATCTGGCTGATCAGGATTTCCTGGCGCGCTACTGCGTGGGATACGCGAAATTCCGCAGCTATCTGCTTGGCGTCAGTGACGGGACACCCAAGACCGCAGACTGGGCCGCCACCATCTGCGAAATACCGGCCGACCAGATCCGCTCCCTCGCGCGGCGCATGGCCGGTGCACGAACCATGATCAACACCAACTGGTCACTCCAGCGCGGAGACCATGGTGAGCAGACCTTCTGGATGACCGTCACCCTCGCTGCGATGCTTGGGGGTATCGGACGCCCGGGTGAAGGCTTCGGCTTTGGCTATGGCAGCATGGGCAATATCGGAAACCCCAGGCATACCGCGCCCTCGCCTTCACTTTCGATCGGCAAAAACCCCTGCGACAGCTGGATTCCCGTTGCGCGGATTGCCGATATGCTGCTCCACCCCGGCGAATCCTATGCGTTCAACGGCGAGACCCGAACCTACCCCGACATCAAGCTCGTCTACTGGTGCGGCGGGAACCCGTTCCACCACCATCAGGACCTCAACCGGCTTGTCCGGGCCTGGCGGAAACCGGACACCATCATCGTGAACGAGCCCTGGTGGACAGCCACGGCAAAATTCTCCGATATTGTCCTGCCATCGACAACGACGCTCGAGCGCAAGGATATCGGCGCGACATCACGGGATCGATTCATTCTGGCCATGGACAAGGTGATTGAGCCCGTCGGCGAGGCGCGTGATGATTTTGAGATATTTCGCGGCCTGGCCCGTCGCCTTGGGACCCATGACAGCTTTACCGAAGGCCGCGAACCGGAAGACTGGTTGCGTCACATCTATGATCGCGCGCGCCAGAACGCCGCCGAGAACGACATCACCCTGCCAACCTATGACATGCTGTGGGAGGTCGGCCATGCCGAGATTCCACGCCCCTCCAAACCGCTCGTGATGCTCGAATCCTTCCGCGCCGACCCCGAGGAAAATCCGCTACCTTCGCCTTCAGGGAAGATTGAAATTTTCTCCGAGGTCATCGACAGCTTTGGCTACACGGATTGTCCGGGGCACCCGGTCTGGCAGGAACCGGCAGAATGGCTGGGTTCTCCAATTGCCACTTCGCGCCCGCTTCACATGATATCGAACCAGCCCCGCACGCGCTTGCACGGACAGCTCGACAATGGTCGGGTCAGCCGTGACGACAAGATCAACGGACGGGAGCCGGTCTGGATCAACCCGCTCGATGCCGCCATTCGCGAACTTATCGACGGCGATATCGTTCGGGTTTTCAATGATCGCGGCGCTCTGCTGGCGGGCGTACGGGTCACCCATGATGTGCGCCCCGGGGTGGTCCAGCTTGCCACCGGCGCCTGGTACGACCCCGTGAATGCGACGGAAGACAACAGCCTGGACAAACATGGCAACCCCAATGTCCTGACCATCGACAAGGGTACGTCCCAGCTCGGACAGGGCCCGATCGCCCACAGCGCGCTGGTCGAGATCGAACGCTACGATGCAGAACTTCCCGAGGTCACAGCCCACAAACCGCCACCTATTGTTCCGCGCGACGAACAGGCCGAAACCGCGATATAGTCCTGATCATTCAAAGACTGGGCATGCAAGATGACGAGCAGCGGCCGCGTTCGAAGAGGTCAGGAGTGCAATAGTGTCATTTGACGTCAACAGCCTTCCCGATCTGGAAGCGTCAATGATCGCTCTCATCGGTGCCATTGCTGCGCTTGTGGTGATTTCGGCTGGCCTGTTTGCTGCATTTGCGCGAACACGGCGATCGTCAAAGCCCTTCGCAAGCACATTTGAAAAGGCTTCGGTCGGGCTCGTTCATGTCGGCATGGACGGCACATGGCTGCGTATCAACAGCAAGATGGAAGACATCACCGGCTATACGCGGGATGAACTGATTGGCATGAATTTCTCGGACATCACGCTCGAGGATGACATACCGAAAAACCAGAACCAGAACATCAAGCTGCGCGCTGGCGAGATCGATTCCTACAATCTCGAGAAGCGCTATCGCCGCAAGGATGGCAATATCGTCTGGGTGAAGCTGTCGGTCAGTCTCGTGCGGCGGCGTGATGGCATCCCGGACTACTATGTCAGCGTTGTCGAGGACATCGACGCGCTCAAGCAGACGCAGTTTGCGCTCCAGGAACAGGAAGCACTGTTCCGGGCATTCTGGAACAACAGTCCCTTCAACCATTCCCTGAAAGACCCACAGGGTCGGCTGATCGAGGTCAACGAAACCTATCTCAACACCTTCGGCATCACTCATGACAATGTCGGTGGCAAAACCCTGACACAAGCGCACGGAACAAGCTGGGGTTCGCATGTCGATGATTTCGACCGCGAGGTGCTCCGCACCCTGACAACGCGCACATCCGACATCACCGTCCCGGGAAAGAACAACGAAGACGCCCTCATGCGGGTCACCAAGTTTCCTGTCTATGACCGCGAGGGCGATGTGGTCGGCGTCGGCGGCATTTCCTATGACATCACCAGCCAGGTTCGTGCGGCACAGGAAGTGCGCGACAGCGAAGAGCGCTTTCGTGCGACCTTTGAACAGGCAGCCGTGGGCATTGCCCATGTCTCTCTTGATGGTCAGTGGTTGCGCATCAACAAGCGCTATTGCGAGATCGTGGGCTACACCGAGGACGAGCTGCGCCAATTGACGTTTCACGACATCACCCATCCCCTCGACATCGAAGCCGATCTCGCGCGGCGGGAGAAGTTGGTCCGAGCGGGACGCGGATCCTACAGCAGCGAAAAACGCTATATCCGCAAGGATGGAACCTCGATCTGGGCGGAGGTCACAGCTTCGATCACCGAACCGTCCCGTTTTCGTGAGGCCTATCTGATCGTCGTGGTCGAAGACATCACCATCCGCAAGGACGCCGAGCGGATACTGGCCGTTCGGCTCGACCAGCAATCTGCCGTCATGGCGATCGGTCAGCTGGCACTGGTCGAAGAGGATATTGATGCCCTGCTCACGGAAATCACGAATATGGTGGCGGTCACGGTCGACGTCGATGTCTGCCTGATTTCGAAGCTTCTTTGCCCGCCGGCGGATTATCAGGTTATTGCAGCAAGCCCCGGAGGCGAGGATTTTATCGGCGTCGAGATCCGTTCAAAGACGCAGGATGAGCAAGACAATTTTGCGCTCATTTCCTCGAAATCCCTGATTTTCGACAACACCGACCCGGACAAGCCGGAGCTCGCAAGCCCCATCACCGAAGGGATCGGTACACGTTCAGGCGCAACCGTTGTGATCGCAGGTGAAGACGGGCCGTTCGGTATTCTCGCTGTGCACTCACGCAAGGCCCGCAAGTTTACCGGCGATGACGTCATATTCCTGCAGGCGGTGGCCAATGTCGTGTCCACGGCCATTATCCGAAACCGGATTTCTGACGAACTCGCAGACCGGGAACGCACGCTGGATGCGATTTTGGACAACGCTGCCGATGGCATCGTGGTCTCCGATGCCCGTGGCAACATCGTCATGGCCAATGGTGCTGCCGAAACCATCTTCGGATACGAAGCAGCCCTTCTCACAAAGATGCAAATCCGCGACCTTGTTCCCCCAACTTACCCGGGCAAGTCCACTCAGGCGGCACATGTCGTCGACATTCAGACCTCCGCGCGCGAAATGGTCGGGCGGCGGGCCGACGGCTCAACGGTGCCCATCGATATCGCGATGTCGGAATTTGATGGCCCGGACGGTTCCCTGCACATTGCGCTTGTCCGTGACATCACCGAACAGAAATCCCTCCAGAGCCAGCTTATACAGGCCTCGAAACTTGCCACTGTGGGTGAGATGGCTGCCGGGATTGCACATGAACTGAACCAACCCCTCAACATCATGCGTATGGCCGCAGACAACGTTCTGATCCGGATGGATAGCGGGGATGTTGACGTGGACTATGCCCGCGACAACCTGCTGCTGATCAGCGAACAGGCTGGCCGAATGGGGAAGATCATCCTGCATATGCGGGTGTTCAGCCGCCAGGATACATCGGATTTTGTTACTTTTTCCCCGGCACGTCCGATGCGCAATGTGTGTGAACTCATGCGTCGGCAGCTACAGCTGGAGAACATCAAGCTGAACCTGGACATGCCGACATCCGGTTTTCTGGTCGATGGCAGCGAATCCCAGTTGGAGCAGGTGCTGCTCAACATGATCGGCAACGCACGCGATGCAATTCTTGAACAGACACACGAGAAAGCCGGCAACAGCCAGCGTGGCCGGATCGACGTCAAGCTCGAGAGGCATGCCGAAGATTCAGCCCTTCTCCTGAAGATCACGGATACAGGCGTCGGCATTCCCGGCGACGTACTTGCGCGCATCTTCGACCCGTTCTTCACGACCAAGGAAGTCGGTGTTGGCACGGGCCTCGGGCTGTCCGTCAGCTATGGGATCATCAACGCAATGGGCGGAACGATCACGGCCCGCAACACCGAAGGTGGTTGTGAGATGTGCATCGAACTTCCCCTCTCGGAAGACGAACTGTCCGATGGCCTCGCTGCTAACGTGACAGCGACAAGGCTTCAATAACGAAGCGGCGCAGGACGCGCAGGGGTATCGGCTTTTCGATAATCGCGAAAACATTCGGTCGCCGTGCATAAGCCGCCCGCAACGAGGCCGGGTCACCGGTCATCAGGATGATCTTGATATCGCTGCCCGCGCCATAAGTCTGTCGACGGCTCCCACACCATCGAGGATCGGCATCCGAATATCCATGATGACGAGGCTGGGCATGTGCGCCTCGATCATTTCAATTGCTTCCTCACCATTTCCCGCCTGATAGATACCGACATTCAGATCTGACAGGCTGGCAACGAGCTGGTCGCGCTGAAGCTTTTCGTCGTCCACGACAAGAATGGACCGGGCTTCAGGCGAAACATCATTTGCGATTTCACCTGCAAACGACATCCAGAACACCTCCCATGTCAGGCATCGGGCGGACCATCACGGTCATGCTCCGCAATCAGCATTGTTGACGAAATTCTGCACGAGAACATCCGTAGGGCCGAATTTTCCTGCGGACACGACCGACAACCTCCGGTTACATGCCTTTCCCCGGATGGACAGCGCCACAGGCGCTGCATGTCCGCAGCGCGTCCGAGGCGTAAAAAGCCTCAAACAACGGCGGCAGATCAGTCACGATATTTCCGACATGAGTTTCCACGCGGTGGATATGGGCGTTGCATTCCAGGCAGAACCACTCAAACCCGTCCAGCAACCCTTCGGGCCGACGTCGTTCGACCACGAGCCCGATACTGCCCGGTTCTGGCCGCTGCGGTGAATGCCGTATATGAGGCGGCAACAGCAGCACGTCGCCTTCATTGATGGGGATGTCACGGGGAGCCCCATTCTCCATGACCCGCAGGATCATGTTGCCCTGGAGTTGATAGAAAAACTCCTCATAGGGATCGTCGTGATAGTCGGTGCGCGCGTTGGGTCCGCCAATCACCATGACGATGAAATCAGTATCCTTCCAGACGACCACATTGCCAACGGGCGGCTTGAGCAGGTCGCGATGCTCATCAATCCATCGATTGAGATTGAAGGCGCTCAGTTCGGGCATGACTGATTCCTCTGTACCTCAGGCATGGTCGCGAAAATCGAATCCCGTATCCGCCGTGAAGGCGTCGATGAGCTGGGTTGTGATCGGACCGGGTACAGGATGGTGGGGAATGAAATCATCCACAGCACAGACCGGCATCGCGCAGATCCCGCTGGATGTGATGAACATCTCATCGGCCTGAGCCACATCGTACATTGTGAACAACCGCTCCTCGAGCGGGATCGAGAGGCGTGCACAGAGCTCGAAAACAACCTTGCGTGTTACCCCTTCAAGAATATTGCGTTCCGGTGCCGTCCAGACCACACCTTCGCGGACAATGAAAAAATTGGCGACCGAGTTTTCCGCCACATTGCCATCCGTATCGAGCATCAGGGAAAGTGAATCGCGCGATCCGGCATCCAGCTCAGCGAGCAACTGGTTCATTTTGCTCGTGATTTTTGCCCGCGTCTCGATGCATTCGGGTGGATTGCGTCGCGTTGTGGTGACCGACAGCCGAACCCCCGTTTCATGCTTGCGTGCCGTCGCAGCCGTATCCACCAGATCGAGAAACATGAACACCGTCGCGGGACCTTCAGCCTCAGCTGCCCCGGCAAAGGGACTGCCGCCCCGCGTCACCCAATGCCCGAGCCGATACTGGACCCCCGAGGCAAGCCGGTCCGCATTGGCAGCAACAAGCCGGAGTGTTTCGGATGTCATCTTCGTCCGATCCAGGCCGGGGTCTATCCGGATGTAACGCAGCGACCGAAAAAGCCGCTCCATATGATCCTCGAGCCGATAGGGTTCCCCGTTGAAACAGGGCGTGACCTCGTAGACGCCGTCTCCCCACATGAAACCGCGATTGAATGGCGAAATACGCGCGTCCACCTGCTCCAGGATTTCACCATTCAGATAGACCAGCGGTTCGTTGCTCATTGACCTTGCTTTCAGTTTTCATGTTCACATTACAAGACACCGAAGCATAATTGGCGCTGGAGGACCACGCCGACACACGCTTATGGTGTCCATGATGAACAATCGGGGGAAATGATGGAATCGCGCAAGGAAATCCTTGGTATTGCGCTCGTACTCGCGATCGGCGTCGGTTTCGCCATGGCAAATACGCTCGCCGGTGTTGCGTATACCGGCGGCACGGATGCGCTTTCTGTTGCGACCGCGCGCTTTTTCCTCCCTGCACTGATCCTGCTGGTCATTCTGCTGGCAACGGGCAAAAGGGTGCTGCTCCCCTCACGTGACGGGCTCATCGCGATCGTGCTTGGAGTTGTCACCGTCGCCTACACCTGGGCGCTCCTGACCGCCATCGAGCTCCTTCCGGTGCCGCTCGCGGTTCTGGTGTTCTATCTGTTTCCCGTCTTCACCACCTTCATCGTTGCGGCAATGGGGTGGGAACGGTTGCACCGCATCAATATCATTGCCGCGCTGATCGCATTTGCCGGACTGGCCCTTGCACTCGGGGTCAGCGATCAGGGCCTCAACCTTCTCGGGGTTTTCTATGCCGCAATCGCTGCTGTCGGACTTGCCACGGTATCGGCCGTCAGCAGTCGTGTGATCCGGGCCGGTGATCCTCGCCAGGCAACATTCTATATGGCGGCCACCGCGGCTGTGACGTTTCTGGTCATCACAATCGCCTTCGGCGAATTCCGACTGCCCAATACCGAAATGGGTTGGTGGGGCTTCATTGGCACCAACGCCTTTTATGCCGGTGCCATGATCGGATACTTCGTGGCGATCTCCATGATCGGACCAGGCCGGACGACCCTCTACTCAAATATCGAACCCCTGATGGCGATCGCGGCGGCTTTTGTCCTGCTGGATCAGGTCCTCGAACCACTCCAGATATTTGGTGTGGTGATCGTCGTAGGCGCGCTGGTGGCAGCCGCTCGCGCCAATATCAAGCCGAGGCCCTGACGGTTTTCAGGCCGGACGCGCAGGGAAATAACGATCCAGCCAGCCCTTCACGGCATCGCGGGCGCGATGGCTGTCGACCGAGAACGGAAAATGATCCACATCTGACAGCAGCATCAGGTCTGTCGGCTGCTTGGCATGCGCAAAGAGCTGCAGCGACTGTTCGGTCGGGGTAACGGAATCATTGGCGGCATGAAACAGCAGACACGGGCGCGGCGCGATATCGGCAATGACGTCATTGGCCCGGAAATCGAACATGCTCTGCGCCGTCTCGGCGGGAAATTGCATATGGACGTTTTTCCCCATAAGCCCGCGCAGGGATTCCGGAATCGGCACAATGTCCCAGCGATTGACCATCAGCGACTTGCCGGTCTTCTCGCGATGGGCCTTGCCGTCTTCGAGCATCTTGAGAAAGCGCGCCCATTCCTTGTCTGATTTGTGCTGCAACCGGAATTTGCTCTCGCCATCCCCCCAGCCACAAGACGAGATCACGGCGGCAATCCGTTTGTCGACGCCGCCGGCATAGACAGCAACCGCAGCACCGAAACTGTGACCGATCACACCGATCTTCTCACCATCGACATAGGGCTGCCGGGCAAACCACGTCACGGCGTTCTTCACATCCTCGACCTGATCCTCACAGAGCACGCGTGCGGTTTCGCCTTCGCTCTCTCCGCACCCCCGAAAATCAAAGCGCATGGCCACATAGCCCCATTCCGCGAGCATGTTGGAGATGATTTCCGGCGTCGAGCCGTCCTTGCCGGTGCCAAAGCCGTGCAGCACGAGAAAAGCCGGACGCCGGGTCCCCGGCGCAAGATCTGCCGGCGTGTGCACCACGCCCGAAAGCGTCAAACCGTCCGACTTGAATGTGACCTTTTCCTCCACAACTCTCTCCTTTGTAGGTTGTTCTGCCTCAGCCTTCAGATTGCAGCTTCTGACGGTCGATCTTTCCTGTTCCCGTTTTCGGCAAATCCTCGCGATACGCAACGACTCGCGGATATTTGTAAGGTAACAGCTTGGATTTCACGTAGTCCCGCAAGATCGCAGTCGTCTCATCCGAACCCGCGCCGCCCGCTTTCAGGACAATCCAGGCCTTGGTCGTCATCAGGCCGTCAGCCTGCGTTACGCCCAGCACACAGCTTTCCTGTACGTCGGGGTGATCATTGAGACAGCGCTCAATCTCGAGCGGATAGATCCATTGCCCGCTGACCTTGATCAGGTCATCGGCGCGACCATCGAAGTGATAGAAACCATCCGCATCCTGGGTAAACCGGTCACCGGTATAGATCCAGTCATCCCGCATGGTCTCGGCAGTTTTCTCCGGCTGGTTCCAGTAGAACGGCGCCTGGGAATCGCCACGCACCCACATGGTACCCGCCTCTCCCGGTGCGACCAGATTGTCGTCCATATCCCGCAGCTCGATCTCATAGCCCGGAACCCGTTTCCCGCTCGCCCCCTTGCAAAGATCATCGGCATAATTGCTGACATAAATGTGCAGAACCTCGGTTGAGCCAAGGCCTTCGAGAATCTCCAATCCGTAGCGCCGGGACCACTCGTTGAAGGTCTCTTTGGGCAGGGGTTCAGCTGCCGAGAGGCAGAGCCGCACACTGGAAAGATCACGGTCCGCACTCCCCGGATGGGCCACCAGCGCATTGTAAAGGGTCGGCAAGCCAAAGAAGACCGTAGGCCGGACACGCTCGATCACATCGTAGATCGGGCCTGGTTCGGGCCGCCC
>JAURLR010000026.1 GCA_030831135.1 Alphaproteobacteria bacterium | reverse complement strand
TTGCTGTTGCCCGTCGAGGTGACGGAAGGCGAGGAGCCTTCGGCGGCAGACATGGCGCTGGCGCTTCAGTTTCAGTTGCAGCGTCTGGAATCTATGCGTAAGGCGGCCGAACAGCTTTTCGCTCTGCCCTTGCTGGGGCGCGACGTCTTTGAACGCGGGGAACCCGAGGGAATCCGGGTCATCACCACGCCGATTTACGAAGCCTCTCTGTTCGAGATGCTGGAAGCCTATGGATCGCTGCAGCGCCGCGGCAAGGCAGAGACATTGACCATCGAACAGTTCGAGCTGTTCTCGATGGACGATGCGCTGGGCCGCCTGCGCGCCATTCTTGGCAAGATGCCCGATTGGGCGACGCTTTCGAGTTTCCTTCCCGAAGGGCTGCTGGAAGGCCTGCCGACACGCGCAGCGATTGCGGCAAACTTCGCTGCCAGTCTGGAACTGGTCCGCGATGGACATGCCGAGATACGCCAGGATCAGCGTTTCGGGCCGATCTATTTCCGAAGCCGTCCAGAAGACGCCAAGAACAATACAGCGCAAGCAGAGGATGCGAGCCGTGACGATCAATCCTGAACTCGAACCCGACATGCGGACTGATATTCTGCGTCTGGCCGAAGCGGTGCTTTTTGCCGCCGTGGAACCTCTAGATAATGCCTCCATAGCGGCCCAGCTGCCCGATGACACGGATGTGGGCGAAGTGATTGAGGATTTGCGCAAACTCTATGCGGGGCGTGGTGTCAATGTGGTCAACGTTGCCGGCAAATGGGCGTTGCGGACCGCCCCGGATTTGGCCGAACGCCTGAAGATCGAACGTGTGTCCCAGCGTCGCCTGTCCCGGGCCGCGCATGAGACGCTGGCGGTTGTGGCCTATCATCAGCCGGTCACACGCGCAGAGATTGAGGAAATCCGCGGTGTCAGCCTGAGCAAGGGCACCATGGACACGCTGCTGGAAGTCGACTGGATCCGTCCCGGTCGCCGCCGGAATTCGCCCGGGCGCCCTTTGACCTGGGTGACCACTGAGGGATTCCTGTCACATTTCGGGATCGAGAGCCTCAAGGATTTGCCGGGTATCCAGGAATTGAAGGCCGCCGGGCTGATCGACCAACGGCCTGCGGTCAATATCTATGCGACCTCGTCGATCCGCGATGAACTGCCGCTGGAATCGGTCACGGGTGAGGATGAAAACCCGCCCGAGCCTGATGAACCGCTCGAAAACGAAGATGAAGACGAAGACGAAGGCGAGGGTGAAACCGGGACATGATTCACGGGATCGAGGCCTGTGAATGGTTCCGAACTTGTTGCGGTTGATAATCGTTTTCAATAGGTTTCGGTTTCTTGTGTCCGTGTTGTGCGGGCGGTCTCAATAGTGGTTTCCGACGTGAATGATCTTGCAATTGAGCATGTAACGCACCGGTTTGGCGTGATTCTGGCGGTGGACGATGCCGAACTGTCCGTAGGTGCGGGTGAGGTCGTCTGTCTCGTCGGGCCGTCGGGGTGCGGGAAAACAACTCTGCTCCGTGTGGCAGCCGGGCTGGAGCCCCTTCAGGAGGGGCGTGTCACGATTGGTGGTGCGGTGATGGCGGACACACGAAACGCCGTTCCCCCCGAAAATCGCAATGTCGGTATCGTATTTCAGGACTACGCGCTGTTTCCGCACCTGACCGTTCGGGGGAACATCGCCTTCGGTTTGCAGAAGCACAACACGGCCGAGCGAGACCGAATGGTCGCCCAGGCGCTCGAACGGACCGGCATGAGCGGTTATGCCGCGACCTATCCGCATCAGTTGTCAGGTGGCCAGCAACAGCGTGTCGCACTGGCACGTGCCATTGCGCCGCGACCACGTGTGGTTCTGCTCGATGAGCCGTTTTCGGGCCTCGATACATCCTTGCGCCACAGGGTACGCGACCAGACGGCCGAGATTCTTCGGGACAGCGGTATCGCAACCCTGATGGTGACCCATGACCCCGAAGAAGCCATGTATCTTGCCGACCGGATCGCGGTCATGAACCGTGGTCGTATCCGGCAGGTCGGATCGCCCGATGAAATCTACCTTAAACCAGCTGATACCTTCGTGGCCGCGTTCTTCGGTGACGTGAACCGGTTCGAGGGTGTGGTCGAAAACGGTCACGTCCAGACTGTATTGGGGCCTGTAGCAACAAACGGAACGGCGAATGGTGCGAAGGTGGATGTTTTGGTGCGCCCGGAAGCACTGTCCATTGCCGAGACCCCTGATCACGCCAACGGGACCATTGCGTCCGCGCGGTTTCTGGGGCGCAGCAGTCTGATTGACGTACGATTGTCAGATGGGGAAGCCACCAGGGTTCGCGTTCATGTCCCGGGGCGCTACCTGCCAAAAGCGGGGGCACAGGTCTCGGTCACACGCAATGATACCCAGACCTTCGTCTTCACGCGCACAGCCAAGGCTTAAATGGTTGAGAACACTGTCGAACCTCTGGTCCAGGGGATCGAGGTATATTGCAGTGCAATAGTCTTTCTGCGATAGTTGGGGTCAACTTTCCGAATGTTCGGAAATAATTCAGTCAGCGGAGCACACTGCGTATGGGCACGTTTTCAATCTGGCACTGGCTCATCGTTCTGGTTGTCGTCCTCGTTCTCTTCGGCGGGCGCGGCAAGATCCCCAGTCTGATGGGCGATGTCGCCAAGGGGATCAAGTCTTTCAAGAGCAACATGAAAGACGAGAATTCAACAGCTTCCGAAAAAATCGAAGACGCTGAAATCACCACCACGACAAAGCGTGAAGACGAGACAGCCAAAAGCTGATCTTTCCAACACAGAACGCCCCGGTCGTAATCGGGTCGTAAACGGATTTCGCGAAAATGTTTGATCTGGGTTGGCCGGAGCTGATGCTCATCATGGTCGTGGCATTGGTTGTCATCGGCCCGAAAGAGCTTCCCAATGCCATTCGTATGGTTATGGGGGTGGTCCGAAAGGTGCGGTCCGCTGCGCGGGAATTCCAGTCCGGGATTGACGATCTGGCGCGTGAGTCCGGACTGGACGACATGAAGCGCGATCTCGAGGACAATCTCGACTATTATGACCCGGGCGAGGCGCTCAAGCGCATTTCGGAATCAGACGATGACATGCTCGGCCTCGAGGACGATCCGCTTGCCGCTGGCAACAGTATCCTGGATCCGGCGAGCAAGCCCGAAACTGTGGCCAAGAACGACACGCTTGATACTGCCGGTGAGGGTTCTGCGGACGTGCCCGATAATGACAAGCCCGATACCGACAAACCCGACATCGACAAGCCCAAAGCCGCGGGTGATACGCCGTCATGACCAACGAAACCGGCACAGAGGAACTGGAGGGCCAGGGGCCTGACGATGGTCCTCTTCCTGAAGATGAGGGCATTGATGATCGCAAGATGTCGCTCATCGAGCACCTGACCGAGCTGCGCAAGCGACTGCTGTTTGCGGCCATCGGTTTTGTGGTGATGTTTCTGATCTGCTTTTATTTCGCGAATCCGTTCTTCAACTTCCTCGTCGCACCACTCGCCGAAGTCTGGGAAGGCGATCCGAACCGCCGCCTGATCTTCACGGCAATGCACGAGAAGTTCTTCACCAACATCAAGGTGGCATTTTTCGCAGCGGCCTTCATCTCATTCCCTGTCTTTGCTTCGCAGGTCTGGATGTTTGTCGCCCCCGGTCTTTACAAGAACGAGAAGGGCGCCTTCCTGCCATTCCTGATCGCTACGCCGTTCCTGTTCTTTGGTGGGGGAGCTTTTGTTTATTATTTCGTGATGCCGGTTGCGTGGGAGTTTTTCACCGGGTTCGAACAACTCGCGGTTGGCCCGGGGGAGCTCTCGATCGAGCTGGAGCCCAAGGTCAACGAATACCTGTCGCTGGTCATGCGCCTGATCTTTGCCTTCGGGTTGAGCTTCGAGCTTCCCGTGGTGATTTCGCTGCTGGCCCGTGTGGGGATGGTGACACCCGATGGTCTCCGGAAGAAACGGCGCTATGCGATTGTTTCCGCCTTCATCGCGGCGGCGGTCCTGACCCCGCCCGATCCGCTCAGTCAGCTCGCTCTCGCGATCCCGATCATCATTCTCTACGAAGTCTCGATTTACTGCGCGACGTTGATCTGGCGCTCGAAAGATCGCGCAGCGGCCGAGGCGGAAGCGCAGTTGAACGGTGACGCCTGAACTGGACGCGATTCGCGCGCGCCCCTATAAGGGCGCGAACCCCAATTCGGCTTAAAACTCATGCATGATCTGAAATGGATTCGCGAGAATCCGGACGCCCTGGACCGCAGCCAGCAACGACGCGCAGACAGCCTCGTTCCAGCGCGCATACTCGAGATCGATTCCTTGCGCCGCGCCGCACAGACGCGTCTGCAGGAGATGCAGGAACGACGAAATGCGGCGTCAAAGCAGATCGGCGCGGCCATGAAGGACGGGCGTGGGGATGAAGCCGAATCTCTCAAAGCCGAAGTCTCAGCCCTGAAAGAGCAGATGGAGCAGGCGGAAGCCGAGGAACGTGTCGCGGCGGACGAATTGCATGAAATTCTTTCCGGCCTGCCCAATGTTCTCGATGACGATGTTCCGGACGGGGCGAGTGAAGATGACAATCTTGAGCTCCGCGTGGTTGGTGAGCCGCCTGTCTTTGCCTTCGATGCCAAACCCCATTTTGAACTCGGCGAAGCCCTGGGTCTGATGGATTTCGAGACCGCTTCTCAATTGTCCGGCTCCCGGTTTGTCATTCTGAAAGGCGCGTTGGCGCGGATGGAACGTGCACTCGCCGATTTCATGCTCGATGTGCAGACCGAGGAATTCGGTTACACCGAGATCAGCCCGCCCTTGCTGGTGCGCGCAGACGTGCTACACGGTACCGGGCAATTGCCGAAATTCGGCGATGATCTGTTCCGGACAACAGATGACCGCTGGCTGATCCCGACCGCTGAAGTACCCCTGACCAATATGGTTGCGGGAAAGATTGTCGAGGAAAGCGAGCTGCCCATTCGCGTCACGGCCCATACGGCATGTTTCCGGGCCGAAGCAGGGGCTGCGGGCAAGGATACGCGCGGTATGCTGCGCCAGCATCAGTTCTACAAGGTTGAACTCGTCTCCATCGTGAAGCCCGAGGACTCCGAAGCGGAACTGGAACGGATGACGGGTTGCGCGGAAGAAATCCTGAAACGCCTGGGGTTGGCCTATCGTGTGGTCCTCTTGTGCAGTGGAGATACGGGGTTCGGGGCTGCCAGGACACATGATCTGGAAGTCTGGATGCCCGGGCAGGACACCTACCGGGAAATTTCGAGCGTCTCGAACACGCGGGCCTTCCAGGCGCGCCGGATGAACGCACGCTATCGGCCCGCCGGGGACGGCATGGGGCCTGAACATCTGCACACGCTCAATGGATCGGGTGTGGCTGTCGGCCGGGCGCTGATTGCCGTTCTGGAGAATTACCAGAACGCAGATGGCTCGATCACCATTCCTGACGTGCTGCGTCCCTATATGGGCGGGCGAGAGGTTATCCGGGCCGATGCATGAGTTTCCCCAAAAGCTGGACAGTCTTCGTATCCTGATCTCCAACGATGACGGCGTCCGCGCGCCCGGCATCAAGGTGCTGGAGCGGATTGCGCGCACCATTACCAAAGACGTATGGGTCTGTGCGCCCATGGAAGAACAAAGCGGGGCAGGACACTCGCTGACCCTGCGGTATCCGCTCTGGCTGCGGCGGATCGCGAGACGGCGCTATGCCGTCGAGGGAACACCGACCGACAGCGTGCTCGTCGGGATTCATCATGCCCTCAAGGACCGCAAGCCCGACCTCGTGCTGTCCGGGATCAACCGTGGCGGCAATATGGGCGAGTTCATCACCTATTCGGGTACGTGCTCGGCTGCCATGGAGTCCACGATCCTTGGTGTGCCGGCCATCGCGTTCAGCCAGCAGACAGATTTTGACCGCAGCAACACCCATTGGGCCACAGCCGAAAAATACGCGCCGGACCTGATCCGCAAGCTGTTGCGCGCCGGATGGCCGAAACGGACCTTCATCAACATCAACTTCCCCGATTGCCCGCCCGATGAGGTGAAAGGTGTCGAGGTGACCGCGCAGGGCTCGCGACCAATGGGGGACTCACTCGTTGAAAGCCGCCATCCGCGTGGTGGCCGGTATTTTTGGGTGGGGGCGCTGCCGACCCACAGCTCGGGAAAGAAGGGGACGGATCTCGCCGCTGTTGAAGCGCGCAGGATTTCCGTGACCCCGATTGATCTGGATTTCACCAATCGCCGCGCACTTAAGCCCTTGGCGGCGGCAGTCGATACCAACCCGAAGAAATGAGCACCCCGGCACATCGTGCGCGTCTGGTGCTGGCCCTGCGCAGGGCCGGGATCACCAATACGAGCGTCCTGTCGGCCATCGAAAGTGTGCCGCGCGAGTTGTTTGTGCCGGAAACCTTTGTCGACCGCGCCTATGAAGACACCGCGCTTCCCATCGGTTATGGCCAGACCCTGAGCCAGCCTCTGGTCGTGGCAACGATGATTCAGGCGCTCGAACTCAATGACAGGGTGAAACTGCTGGAAGTCGGCACGGGCTCCGGATATCACGCCGCAATTCTGTCCCATTTGTGTCGCCGAGTGTACACGATCGAGCGTCACAAGCCGTTGCTGGCCGAAGCCCGCAAGCGGTTTGAGGCGCTTGAGTTGTCGAACGTAACGACCATGGCAGGAGATGGCATGAAAGGATGGCCCGAACAGGCACCCTTTGATCGCATCAGCGTGACGGCTGCCGGTGTTGAGCCACCTCAATCCCTGCTCGACCAGCTCAAGGTCGGGGGGATCATGGTGATGCCGGTCGGCGGGCAGAGCCGCGTGCAGCAGCTCGTCCGGTTCCGCCGCACCGAAGACGGATATGACAGCGACGTGATCATGGATGTCCGGTTTGTGCCCTTGCTGCCCGGGCTTGCCCGCGAAACCGGAACCTGACGCATGGTTTGCGGCACGCAGGGCGTCATGTCGATGCGCGCAATTCTCGGTCTCGTCCTGACAGCCCTGATCCTGACAGCCTGCGCCAGTGGGGGCGGGCCCGCGCAGGTGATCGACCGAAGTTATGATCGCCGCGCCCCGGCGCCAGTGGAAGCAGCAGGCACCCACCTTATCGAGCGCGGAGAAACCGTATACGGAATCGCGCAGCGTTATGGCGTTTCCACCCGCGCCCTGATCGACTGGAACTCGCTGCGTCCACCCTATCGACTGACCATCGGCGAACGCCTTCGCCTGCCCGAAAGTCAGGGCTATGTGGTGCAGCCCGGCGATACCATTTACGCCATTTCCGACCGGTTCGGGGTGGACAGGTCCTCGCTGGTCCGCGCCAACAACATGCGTGCGCCCTATGCAATTCAGGTTGGCCAGCGGCTGCAAATTCCTGCCAATGCCGCGTCTCTGTCATCGCCATCCCCTGTCCAAACCGCATCCGCAACCGTCCAGAGAACCGTCCTGCCGCCACCTTCAGCCGCGCGCACGCCCGGAACACCATCTGCATCCGCGCCTGCCGCTGCGACCCGGCCTTCGGCAGAACCGGCCCCGCCGCGTC
>JAURLR010000264.1 GCA_030831135.1 Alphaproteobacteria bacterium | reverse complement strand
TCGAACCCGTCGCCAACAAGGTCCACATAGCTGTCGGATGAGGTCACATCCAAGCGAACCTCGGGATAGCGCTCAACGAAAAGTGGCAGCAGCGGCGCGATATACATATGGCCAAAGGTGACAGGCATTGCCAGGCGCAGCAGACCGCGCGGCGCGGCGGTCACCGCGTTGACGAGTTCTGCACCTTCCTCGAGTGTTGCGAGGGCTGCAGCCACCCGCGTGTGATAGGCGCGCCCTGCTTCGGTGAGAGCAAGCTGGCGGGTTGTGCGCGCGATCAGGCGTGCGCCGAGGCGCGCTTCCAGTTCGTTGATGGATTTGCTGACGGCCGAGGGTGAGACGTTGAGCCGTTCCGCTGCCGCGCGGAAGCTGCCGGTCTCGGCCACGGCATTGAACATCTCGAGAGAGCGCGTAGAGGGATGCAACATACAGATGAAAATAAGTCATCAATTATATGGTGGCAACTCGATTGATGAACATAACGAATTGATAGATGTTGGGTCTGAACAGGGAGAAACCCATGACAGAACTCGCGACCCCCATCGCGCTCAACCATATCGGGATCACCGTTCCCGATATCCATGCTGCAATTGACTGGTATGGCCGGGTCTTCGGTTTTCGCCGGATCATGGGGCCGCGCCGGCTTGAGGCTAACCTCTCTGCCACGGCTGAATCTGCGCATGTGTTGGGGCCGCGATTTCGCGCCGCCTTGCAGGCACATCTGGTGACCGGAAATGGCATCGGACTGGAACTTTTCCAGTTTCTCGAGCCCGAAACCGAAACCCCGGATGACAATTTGGAATACTGGAAGACCGGTTTCTGGCATCTCTGTTTCACCGACCCGGATATCGAGGGTCTGACCGAGCGCATTGTTGCCGAAGGCGGGAAGAAACGCACCGATGTCTGGGAATTCATTCCTGGGACCGACCGCAAGCTTTGCTATTGCGAGGACCCGTTCGGGAATGTGATCGAAATCTTCTCGCATAGCTACGAGCAGACTTTTGCCAACTGGCCGAACGAAGGCCGTGACACTGACTGAAACGCCCTATCGGGCATTGGGAGAAATATCATGAGTGATTCAGAGAAAACCGAAACCATGGCCGAAGACGGCAAGGTCAAGACCTTCAATGTCGTCTTCAATGTTGAGGGCAAAGCCGTCGGCAAGATGCGCAACGAAATCAAGGGGCAGATGATCAGTCCCGTTGTTGACGAAGCCTTCGAAATGGCAACCGATGAAGGTGCCGCCCATGGGGGCGATATGACCGCGCCGCCGCCGCTTGCCTATTTCTGCACCGGGTTTGTGGCCTGCCTGATGACCCAGATCCGGGCGTTCTCCAAACGCATGCGGATGCCGATCGGCGAACTGACGGTCAAGGCACATATCGAATGGGAAGCGCGCGTCGAAGGCCGCGATCCCTATACCAGCCGTCCCGTTGCGTTTCGCCTGGATGTTGATTTTGACTCGGACGCATCCTTTGAGGACCAGAAGCGCTTGCTCGATGCCGCCCAGAAGGGGTGCTTTGTCGAGGCCACGCTGGCAAATCCGATACCCGTGAACCACCGTCTCCTGATCGACGGCGACTTCAAGGACGCAGACTAGGAAGCCAGTCAGGGGCGGCGGGATGAAATTCGCGCCGAACCTGCACTTCATGTATCCCGAACATCCGTTCCGTGACCGCTTTGCTGCGGCACGGGCGGATGGGTTCGAGGATGTCGAAATCTACTTTGCCTATGATGCGGGGCTGGACGAGGTGCGTCGCGCGCTGGCGGATGCGGGCCAGCGCCTGATCTCGTTCAACTTTCCGGCCGGAGAACTGATCCCGGGGGTAAAACGGGGCGTGGCGTGTCTGCCGGGCCAGGAAGCGGTGTTCCGCGCGCAGATATCAGAGGGGCTGGACTGGGCCCGGGCGCTCGACTGTCCGCGCGGCATCGCCCCGCTTTCGGGAAATATTTCCGATGGTGCCCCGCGTGCGGCCTATGAAGCGACCTATATCGCAAATCGGAGAGAAGCTGCGCCACGGGCGGAAGCCGCCGGTGTGACCCTGCTCGTGGAACCGAACAACACCCAGGACCAGATCGGGTACTTTCTTCGGTATCTCCACGAAGCCTGCGACGCGGTGGATGCGGTCGGGTCGACCCATGTCCGGATGCTGTTCGACAGCTATCACACGCAGATCATGGAAGGGAATCTGGTCACCCGGTTCCGCCAGTATCATGACCGGATTGCCCATGTGCAAATCGGAAACGTCCCGGGCCGTCATGAACCCGATCATGGGGAGATCGACCACCGCTTCCTGTTCGCAGAGATGGCGCGGGCGGGATACGCGGGCTGGATCGCGGGCGAATATATATCTGCGGGCGTCACGTCGGATGGTCTGGCATGGCTCGACCGCTGGAAGTTGCGCTAGGATTTTGAAACCGCATGCGGGCAGGCGAACATGCCGCTCGTGCAGAGGAGAGAGAAAATGTTGAATGCAGCCGTGATCGGACTGGGCTGGTGGGGCAAGCAGATCGTGACAAGCCTGTCGGGCAGCGATGTCATCGCCGTGCGCCGGGGTGTCGATGTAAACCTCGATGGCGTGCGCGATTTCGCCGCGAAACAGAATTTCGACCTTGGCGACAGCTATGACGATGTTCTCGCGGACAAGGATATCGATGCCGTCATTCTGGTCACGCCACACGCCCTGCATGAAGAGCAGGTGCTGGCCGCAGCAGCAGCGGGGAAGCAGGTTTTCTGCGAGAAGCCATTCGCCCTGTCCGCCGAGGCGGCAAAGCGCATGCTGGCTGCCTGCGGAGAGGCGGGCCTGAAGGCCGTCGGGATCGGTCATGAGCGGCGTTTCGAGCCGGCGCTTGAAGCGATGAAAAATCATCTGGACTCCGGCGATTTCGGCACCCTGATCCATATCGAGTGCAACTGGTCGCACAACAACTTCACCAAAGCATCCACGGGTGGGTCGAGCTGGCGCAAGGATGCCAAGCAGGCTCCGTTGGGAACGCTGACGGCGCTCGGCGTGCACATCACGGATTATTTCCAGTCACTGGCGGGGCCCGTGGCCAGGCTGCGCGCGGTGGCCAACAGCCGGTCGGATCTGTTTCCCGGCAATGACGTGGTGACCGTGCAGTTCATGTTTGAATCCGGGGTGACCGGCTTCATGTGCAACATCGCCACGACACCCTTCCACAGTGCGATCAAGGTTTTCGGCGACAAGGGCTGGGGCGAGGCGCGCGAAAACTCGAACGTCGATATCCCCGAACCCGCGACGCTGACAACGCGCTGGCTCGATGAGGAACTGACGACCCAGACCTACGCCTCCCAGAACACGGTGAAAGCCAATCTGGAGCAATGGGCACATGCGGCACAGGGCAATGGGGATTACCGGTTCACGCCCGATCACCTGCTGCACAATGTCGAGATCCTGCAGGCCATTGTCGCCTCTGCCGAGACCGGCGAAGAGGTCGAGGTTCGCTGACCGGGATGGTGCGGGACGCGCTGGCATTCGGGCAGTTGCTGGACGACCTGCCGTCCGCCGAAGCCGGAGAGGTCCTCGATACCTTGCTGGCCCGTGACGGCGTGCGAATCGAACGGATCGTTTCCCATGGTCAGGCGACCCCTGACGGGGAATGGTACGATCAGGACACCGACGAATGGGTGATGGTGCTGCATGGGGGCGCGCGGCTGCGGCTTGAAAACGAAGGCGCGGCGCGCGCGCTTGGACCGGGCGAGTTCATGTTCCTGCCGGCCCATTGCCGTCATCGTGTCGACTGGACATCGCCCGATGAACCGACCGTTTGGCTGGCCATTCACCTGGCGGCGGATTCCGGTTAGCCAATAGGAATTGGCGCCGGTCGTGCAGCATGGTGTTGCAGTCTGCGTTGCTTCGTTGGAGTATCAGTCTCCTTCTCCTGACCCGACCAAGCGAGCAGCCATATGATCCGCGCCTATTCCTGGCCCACGCCCAACGGTCACAAGGTCCACATCATGTTGCACGAGTGCGGGCTCGACCATGAGGTCATTCCCGTCGATATCGGCAACGGGGATCAGTTCCAGCCTGAATTCCTGGCAATCAGCCCGAACAACCGGATTCCCGCGATTGTCGATACGGATGGTCCGGGCGGCAAGGACATCTCGATCTTCGAGACCGGAGCCATTCTCTATTATCTCGCGCAGAAAACCGGCCGGTTCATGCCCGATGCCGCGCGCGACCCGGCCGGTCATTTCGCGACCATGGAATGGCTGATGTGGCAGATGGGGGGTATCGGCCCGATGATGGGGCAGGCGAACCACTTCCGCCGCTATGCGCCCGAGCGGATCGACTATGCGGTGGAGCGCTATACCAATGAAACCAGGCGCCTGTTCGGCGTGGCCGATACGCGCCTTGGCAAGACGCGTTATCTGGCGGGGGACGACTACACGATTTCCGATATCGCAGCCTTTCCCTGGATGCGGAACTGGAAGGGGCAGGACGTCCCGCTCGACGAATATCCGAACACGAGGCGCTGGCTCGAAGAGGTCGGTGACCGCCCCGCCGTGAAAAGCGGACTGGAGGTCCTGATCGAGCATCGCAGCTCTGCGCCACCCCGGGGCAAGGCCTGGGACGTCATGTTCGGCAAGGAACAGTTCAAACGTCGCTAAAAACAGCAATCAATCTTTCCAGACAAACTCAGGGGGAAATCATGGCTATCAAGAAATTGCGCACAAAGCGCGATGACCAGCAGTGGATGCTCGATCTGGCGCTGAACATGCGCGGGCGGGTACAGAACTTTGAACGCGACGATTCCGAAACGCCGACCCGGGCACACAACTACCGGATGCTGCCCAAGCAATGGGCCAAGAAGGGCGATCATGATGCCTTGCTCGCCCACAAGGCGCAGGAGATGGGCTTCGACGCCACGGCAACCGAGCATTACGACCATGCCATCGAAGCCTATCGGATGGCCCAGCATCCGATCTTCTATGATGACAATCCGGTGAAGGTCGATCTGTACAACAAGCTTGCGGATGCCGTTGACCGGCGCTGTGAAACGGCGGCCTACCCGATCGAGCGGGTCGAAGTGCCCTTCGATGACGGCAAGACAATATCCTGCCTGCTGCATCTGCTGCCCGACCGTCGCAAGGCACCTTGTGTGATCTACGTCCCGGGGATGGACCAGACCAAGGAAGCTGTGCCCAAGGCGACCAAGAACCCCTTCATCGCGCGCGGCATGCATGTGATTTCGATGGATGGCCCGGGGCAGGGCAATTCGAATATGAAGAAGATTCGCGCCGTGGGTGACAATTACGAACGCGCGGGCGCGGCCGTGATGGACTATCTGCAGACCCGTGAGGAAGTCGATAACGACAAGATCGGTGTTTATGGCGTGTCCATGGGCAGTTACTGGTCGCTGCGCCTGGCAAGCTATGACCATCGTCCGGCCGCACTGGTCAGCGCGGTGGCCTGCTTCAATCCGAACAACACGATCTTCACCCAGTCATCCCCGCGCTTCAAACAGCAGTTCATGTACATGGCGGGTATGGAAGACGAAGACGAGTTCGATGCCATGGCGCGAGACATGACCGTCAAAGGCTATGTCGAGAAGATCCAGTGCCCGACGCTTCTGGTCTCTGGTGAGTTTGATCCGCTCTGCCCGCTGGAGGACGCCATCGAGGTTTATGGCGATATCACCGCCAACAAGGAGATGTGGGTGGTCGAGGACCAGTTCCATCCGCTCTGGGGGCTGCCCAATCTGGGCGGGCTGGATTGCCATGACTATGTAGCGGATTGGTGCGCCCGTGCGCTGATCGACGGCAAGACCGAGAAAGACCGGATTGCCTATGTCGAGGTGAAAGGCGACGGGCCGTTCGGAGATTGTGAATGGACGCCGCCGGTGGGTCCGAACGAGGCATATTTCTAGGGCGCAAACCCGGCATCCTTCGAGACGCTCGCGTTGCTCGCTCCTCAGGATGAGGGTGTTTGGTTTATCACCGAATTCATCCTGAGGAGGCGCCCCTGCGAGACGCTGCTTGTGGCGGCTCCGCAGAACAAGGCGCCGTCTCGAAGGATGCGTGAGTTCCTGCTTATCCTGAAAATGTGACTGGCTGCGCGCGTGATGCG
>JAURLR010000263.1 GCA_030831135.1 Alphaproteobacteria bacterium | reverse complement strand
TGTCGGAATCATCGTCATCGTCAATGTCGTCGGAAACGGGGGTGGCAACGGGCCTTGTAACCGGAGAGCTGGCCGGGGCGAAACGGGGCTCAACGCGATCGCTTCCCCGTTCGGCGATCAGGCGGCGGAAACCGCTCGCACCGCGACGGGTGGCATCCGCGCCCTGCCGGGCCGACCAGCCCGCCCCTTGTGCGCCGACCCGGACGCCGCTCGCCATGCTGCGACCCATGCCGCGCCATTCCATACGCGTCAGGCCGAATGCGACGAACAGTAATGCCGCCGCCAGGGGGGTGACCCCAAGCGCGAGGAGAAGCGGAGAAACACCAAAACCAGCCACCCATGCCGCAATCGGCTCAAAGCTCAGCGCGCCGAAGGTGCCGCCAAGGCCGGCGCGGATCGGCCACCCAGACGGGACCGGGGCATATTGCAGGGCAAATGCGGTCAGACACATGGCCAGCAACAGGCACAGAATTCGCAATCCCGCACGCTGGACGGGCAGATGCCGGATCAGCCGTGTCCCCCAGGCGAGGAAAACCAGTGCCGGCAGGATCGCGACAATTCCGAAAGCCTGCAATGCCAGATCTGCCACCGTGGCCCCGATCGGCCCGAGAAGGTTGGCCGTGGTCTGTCCGCTTGCATTGTTGAGGGAGGCATCCAGGCTGTCATAACTCACAAGGGCGAGCGTGAGGACCGCTGCCACCCCGATCAGGCTCAACCCCAGAATCTCGAAGGATCGCCGCTGCAGGAACTCACGGACAGGATCCGGCAGGAATGTCAGGCGTTGCGCAAGTCCGCGGACCATGCCGCGCGGTGTACCTGTTTGTGTTCGTGCAGCCATTGTCTGTGTCTTTCGTCTGCGTCGTTGGGTCCGGAATTCCCGATCAGGAATCCAGGGTGCTCAGAAGTCGGGTGATGGCGTCCCGGGTCGTTTCGAGATCGTGGACCAGCGCCATGCGGATATAGGCGGCACCCGGGTTTGTGCCGTCTGCGTTGTCTTGGGCCAGATAGGCCCCGGGCAGGACCCGGAGACCGGCTTCGGTCCAGAGCTTGTAGGCCGCAGCTTCACTGTCGGTGACGTCAAGCCAGAGGTAGAACCCCCCGCCCGGCCGGAAGGCGCTGAATTTGTCTCCGAGCATCTCCAGCGCGAGATCGAATTTCGCGCGGTAGAGGTCGCGGCTGGATTCCACATGGGTTTCGTCGCGCCACAAGGCCGTCGACGCGTTCATCACGGGCAGTGGCACCTGCGCCCCGCCATACTGGCGCAGGCGTAGAAACAGCCGGATCAGCTGCGGATCGCCAGCCACAAAGCCCGACCGCAAGCCGGGCACGTTGGAGCGCTTGCTCAGGCTGTGAAACACCAGCGTGTTGGCAAAGGGGTCGTCGCCGCCGATCTCGCGGCAGGCATCGAACAGGCCCGGCGGCTTCTCGCCGGTGTAGATCTCCGAGTAGCACTCATCCACGGCAAGCACGAAGTCGTGGTTGCGGGCGTGCCCGATGGCGTTCGTCAATTGGGCCATGGTCGCGACCGAGCCCTGGGGGTTGGCCGGGGTGTTGAGATAGGCCAGCGCAGCGCGTTCCATGTCTGCTTTGGCGACCTGATCGAAATCCGGCTGGAATCCGGTATTCGCTCCGGCCGGCAGATAGACAACATCGGCATGTGCCAGCGCGCCGCCCCCCACATAGACCTGATAGAACGGATTTGGCATCAGCACGGCAGGCTTTGCGCCGTTCTTGCTGGTGGGAACAGAAAGCAGTGCAGCCATGAACAGGGCTTCGCGTGTGCCCGCGACAATCGCGATATGCTGGTTGGGGTCAATCGTGCCCGCATCCAGATCATAGCGCATCTCCAGCCAGTCCGAGATGGCGAGGCGCAGGTCTTCGGGCCCGTTGGGCGGGGGGTATCGGCCCCATTCGGACATGTCCTGGGTCAGAATCGGCTCGATAAACGCCGGGGCGGCATGTTTGGGCTCGCCGATCTGCATGTGAATCGGAGTCATGCCAGCCGGCGGCTCCGTCGTGCCAAGCAAGGCACGAAGCCGGTCAAAGGGATAATCCGTCAGCGAGTCGAGTATATCGTTGTGCATGCCAGGGTCGCTGTTTTCGCCAAATTGCGGCGTGAAATCGGAAAAACACTATCAGAGTCATGCAGTTGTATCCACAAGCTAATAAATCACTCAAGAAAAATGCTTGCGGTGCATGGGATTCAGGCAGGAATCGCGCTGACCGAAACCCCATGTGAGGCCTCAGAAACCGATATTTTCGCCTTGTTTCAGGCTATTGGCGGAGGTTTTGGGGAACGGGCGGGTTTCGTTGGCGTCAAAGAAAAAGGGCCCGGCGATTGACGCCGGGCCCAGACAGTTAGGGAAGGTTGGAGTGGGTTGGTCAGCCGCGCTGCGAACCGCGACCAAACTCCGGATAGGCTTCGAGGCCGAGCTCGACCATATCGAGACCAATATCCTCGTCTTCTTCGCTGACCCGGATGCCGATCGTGTACTTCAGCACCAGCCAGACAATCGAGCTGCTGATGATCACGAAGACCGCAATCGCCAGGATACCGATGATCTGAACACCCAGCGCGCCGGCACCAAAGATGCCCACAGCGAGTGTGCCCCAGATGCCTGCAACCAGATGGACCGAGATGGCACCGACCACGTCGTCGATCTTCAGCTTGTCGAGCAACGGAATGGCGATTACCACCAGAATACCACCGATGCCGCCGATAATGATCGACATGAAGTGGTTGGTCAGGTCTGGGCCGGCCGTGATCGAGACCAGGCCAGCCAAGGCACCGTTGAGCGCCATGGTCAGATCGACCTTCTTGTACATGATCTGGGTCATCAGCATGGCTGCCACCACACCGCCGGCGGCTGCCAGGTTGGTGTTGGTGAAGACAATTGCCATCGCCGTGGCGTCCAGCGCGGAACCCAGTGCGAGCTGCGAGCCGCCGTTGAAGCCGAACCAGCCGAGCCACAGGATGAAGGTTCCCAGCGTGGCAAGCGGCAGATTGGCGCCCGGCATCGGATTGACCCGACCGTCAGGACCATACTTGCCCTTACGTGCACCAAGGATCAACGCCCCGGTCACCGCGGCCCAGCCGCCGACCGAATGAACGATCGTCGAACCGGCAAAGTCCCAGAAGCCCTTGGCCTGCAGATAGCCGCCGCCCCATTTCCAGGAACCGACAATCGGGTATGCAACCGCAACATAGATCGTGGTGAAAATGAGGAAGCTGCTCAGTTTCACGCGCTCAGCCACCGCCCCAGAGATGATCGTGGCAGCCGTGGCCGCAAACATCGCCTGGAACAGAAAGTCGGTCCAGTAG
>JAURLR010000025.1 GCA_030831135.1 Alphaproteobacteria bacterium | reverse complement strand
GCACTGTCGCACACTCCCGGTGAACCAGACGGGCGGGTTCAAAACCCGCCCCTACATGCGCAGAATAGATTTCCCGGGCCTCGCCCTTCGTCAAGCTCAGGGTGAGGCCCTCATGCTGAGCCTGACGAAGCACGAGGGCCGGAGGGAAACGGAACCAGAGGGAACCCATGAGTGATTTTCTGACCTATGAACAGGACGGCGCGGTCGTCACCCTGACCATGAACCAGCCCGAAGCGCGCAATCCGCTCTCGGGGGAAAGCCAGTACGTGGCCTTTCTGGACGCAACGGACCGGATCTCGCGCGATGACAGCGTCAAATGCGTCATCCTGACCGGCGCGGGCAGCGCCTTCAGCGCGGGCGGCAACGTCAAGGATATGCGCGACCGCAAGGGCCTGTCGGAAGGCGGGCCGTACCAGATCCGCAACAATTACAAGCGCGACATCCACAATATCCCTCTCTCGCTCTACAATCTGGAGGTCCCGACCATCGCGGCCGTGAACGGCGCGGCGGTCGGCGCGGGCTGCGATCTCGCCTGCATGTGCGACATCCGCATCGCGTCGGAAAAAGCCCGCTTTGCCGAGAGTTTCGCCAAGCTGGGCATCATCTCCGGCGATGGCGGGGCGTTTCTTCTGCCCAAGCTGGTCGGCATGTCCAAAGCCGCCGAGATGACCTTCACCGGCGACATGATCGGCGCGGAAGAAGCGCTCGCCATCGGCCTCGTCTCCCGGGTCGTGCCCCATGACAGCCTGATGGATGAGGCACATATCCTCGCCGGCAAGATCGCCGCCAATCCCGGGCATTCCCTGCGCATGTCCAAGAAACTGCTGCGCGAGGGCGTCCATTCACGCCTCGAAACCGTCCTCGACATGGCCGCCGCCTTCCAGGCATTGGCACATCACACCGACGAGCACGATGTGGCGGTGAATGCGCTGATTGCGGCGATGGAAAAGAAGTAGGCGCGCACCGGAACCACGAAGCTTCCAATGGCCAAAATGATCTAGCTGTTTCCCAGTCATTGCGAGGCGCGCAGCAACGAAGCAATCCAGATTCGGTGTGCCCGCTCTGGATTGCTTCGCTTCGCTCGCAATGACAATTGCAAAACAAGCGATTGAAACTAGAACTTTCCTTTGACGACAAGTTCCAACGCAGGAGAACAGAATGCCCCACATCACCACCAATGACGGCGTGAAGCTCTGGGTCGAAGAATCCGGCAGCGGTATCCCGGTCGTGTTCGCCCATGAGTTCGGCGGCGATATTCGCAGCTGGGAACCGCAGCTGCGGCACTTTGCGCGCAACTATCGCGCCATTGCCTATAACGCCCGCGGCTATCCCCCCTCGGATGTGCCCGAAGACGTCTCCAGCTACGGTCAGCAGCGTGCGACCGACGACATCCTCGCCGTTCTCGACGCACTGGACATCGAAAAGGCCCATATCGTCGGCCTGTCCATGGGCGGGTTCGCAGCGCTGCATTTCGGCTTCCACTATCCCGAACGCGCCCTGTCCCTGACCGTGGCGGGTGCGGGCTACGGCGCGCACCCCGATGTGCACGCCCAGTTTGCCCAGGAGACAAAAGAGGTCGCCGCGCGCATCGAGGCCGACACCATGGCCGAGTTCTCGAAGATCTATGCCATCGGCCCGACCCGGGTGCAGTTCGCCAACAAGGACCCGCGCGGCTGGGCGGAATTCGCGGGCGAACTCGCCACCCATTCGACCCTGGGCTCTGCCAACACCATGCGCGCCGTGCAGGGCGGACGCCCCTCGCTCTATGACTTCCCGAAGGAAATGCAGGCGCTGCGGGTGCCAACGCTGATCATGAACGGGGATGAGGACGACCCGTGCCTGGATATGGGGCTTTTCATGAAGCGCAACATTCCATCGTCCGCAATGGTAATGCTGCCGCGCTCAGGACACCTGATCAATCAGGAGGAACCCGCACTGTTCAATCAGCTTCTGGGCGATTTCATGGCCCGCGTCGACGCCGGCCGCTGGGAATTGCGCGATCCGCGCTCGATGACGACGGACATTCTCTGGACGCCGGATAGCTAGAATACCCGCAAAACAAGCCCGTCACGCGTCATTGCGAGCAGAGCGAAGCAATCCAGTTCCGGTGCCTCATGTGAAGCCAGTTCTGGATTGCGTCGGCGCCTGCGGCACCTCGCAATGACGGGTTCTAGAGTGCGTTCTCAACCAATCCCGTAGGGCTTCGCCCAGCCGAGCCCTTCGACCGTGCCGTTGCGCGGCTTGTATTCCGCGCCGATCCAGCCGTCATAGCCGCCCGCCTCGATCATCTCGAACAGGAAGGGATAATTGACTTCGCCGTCATCGGGTTCGTGGCGGCCCGGCACGCCCGCGAACTGGATATAGCCGGAATTGGCGAGATACTTCTCGATCTTGTCGGAGACAAAGCCCTCGGCCATCTGGGTGTGGTAGAGGTCGAACTGGACCTTCACATTGTCCATGGCGATCTCGTTCACCACGGCGTGGCCCATCGCCTGCCCGACAAGAAAATAACCCGGATTGTCGGTGAAGTTCAGCGGCTCGAGATGCAGGGTGATGCCCCGTTCGGCGGCCCGCGCAGCGGCTTCGCGCATATTGGAGACAAGCGTGCGGAAATGATCGGCGGGATCGTTGCCCTGAGGCACCGTGCCCGACATCACATGAATACGGGTGCAGGACAGCGCCTGGGCGCTGTCCATGGCCAGCGTCAGATCCTCAAAGAAGGTGGCCTCCTGACCCGGAATGGCAGCCCGCCCGAACCTGGTGGCATCGGTGTCCCCATAGGGCGTGTTCAACAGGGTGCATTCCACCCCGGCGCGCTCGAGCCGCTTGGCAAGGTCATCGAGGTCCTGATCATAGGGTCGCTGGATCTCTACACCGGGGAAGCCGACATCGGCGGCCGCCGCGATCCGGTCGGGCAGCGGGAGTTCGGTGAACATCATCATCAGGCAGGAGGCAAACTTCGGCATCAATCGGTTTCCTTGAACTGAGAACTTGAGAGGGTCGCAAATACTTTGAGATGGTTGGGACACCAACCCTCACCTCCCGTGGGAGGAGAGGGTGGCGAGCCTTGCGAGCCGGGTGCGGTGGGTCAGCTCAGGCGACCAGAGCGCCCCCACCTCACCCCGGCCCTCTCCTCCCTGGAGGAGAGGGAGTAATGCTAGCAGTCGATCCAGCCGTCTTCGGTCTTCAGGCGGTGCTTGATCTCGTTCTGGGGGGTGAGCATGGCTTCAATGAAGCAGCCCTTCTTGGCGGCCTCGATCAGGCGCAGCCGGTCCGCAACAGGTGAGTCCGTGTCGAAAGAGATATCCATGGTGATGCTCTTGGGGGCGGACTCATAGGGCGCGCGGCCCTTCTGGGTGGCGATCCACTCGCAACGACAGGAGATTTTGGGGTCCGTGATGTCCACACGCAGCCGTTTCGAGAAGGCCCGCATCTGGGTCATCAGGCAGCTGGTCAGCCCGGCAATGAAATAGGCGATGGGCAGCGGGGCCGTTCCGTCGCCCCCATGGAAGCCGTATTCGTCCGAGGCCATTTCCCATTCAATGACTTCGGGCACCATCAGGCGCACATCCATTTCACAGCGCATGCTGCCCACGCCGATGGCATCACATTCAAATGCCACTTCGAAGGATTTCTCGTCGTTACTGGCCATTTTCGTCCTCACTCCAAAACTCTGTTTACGCGCCCGTTCGGGGCAGTTTCGGCCCGGATTGTGCCGCAGGACGGGCAGCCCCGCAAATGCTGCGATTGAATG
>JAURLR010000262.1 GCA_030831135.1 Alphaproteobacteria bacterium | reverse complement strand
GTCGATACGATCAAATTGTTCGCGCGGGCTCTGTCCGACCAGCCCGTGCCCCCGCGCTTGGTCCAACGAATACACAAGGACGGCAGCCGCGTCCGGGTTTCCCTCCGTGTCAGTCCACTCAAGCATCCTGATGGTACGATTTTTGGTGTCCTTTTCATGGCGCGCGATGTGGCGCCCGAGGTCGAGCGAGAGAATCGGCTGACGGAACTGCAATTGCGCGAACGGGAAATTGCAACGCTTGTCCCCGATGCGCTTTACATCCACCGGGACGGCAAGATCCTCTGGGCGAACCAGGCGGCGGTCGACATGTTTGCCGCGCGCTCCCTGACCGATCTTTTGGGGCGGCTGGCCTGGGACATGGTGGACGAGGCTGACCTGAGCAGGGTTCTTGAGCGGCATGCCAAGCTGGGTGCGGCGGGAGCCTCGAAACCGATTTTCGTACATCGCAAACGTCTTGACGGCACGGTTTTCCCGTCCGAAGGCCGCGGCGCGGCTATTGTTTGGGAAAACGCGCCGGCCACCCTGATGGTGGTGCGCGATCTCAGTGAGCAGGAGCGCACGATCAACGCACTCGCCGAGAGCGAGGCGCGGCAACGGGATTTCGCCGCAAACAGCCCGGATGCCATGCTTGTCCATCTTGATGGAGAGATCGTCTTCGTCAATGACGCGGCTGTGACCCTGTTCGGCGCGGAAAACCAAAATTCACTTCTTGGCCTCAATGTAATCGAGACGATTCATCCCGACGATCGGGAGGTCGTGAGCCAAAACTGGAGCGCCTGGCGGAAAGGCGAGGGCCAGGACATCATGGAAATTCGCCGCATGCGCCTCGACGGCACGTATTTCTTTGGTGAAGGCCGTCACCGTTCAATCCTGTGGGAGGGCCAGAGTGCCTATCTGGTGGTTATCCGTGATGTCTCGGAGCGGATTGCTGCCCAGCAAGCCTTGGAAGACAGCGAGTCACGTCACAGGCAAATCGTCGATCTGAGCCCGGACGGCATTGTTATTCATGCCGATAACAGGATTGTTTTTGCCAACAACGCGGCCCAGAAGATGTTTGCTGTTCGTGATGAGGCAGACCTGATTGGCCTGGATTCGCTGGCCGTGATTCCAGACGATCTCAAGGATCTTGTGTCGGCGCGCCGTCAACTGGTGGCTGCTGAGGGGGCCGCCCCGATGTTTGAATCCCGGCGTAAACGCCTTGATGGCTCTGAATTCCCTGTCGAGGTTACGGGCTCGAAATATATATGGGATGGTCAGCCGGCGACCCTGTCCATCATGCGCGACATATCGGACCGTGAGCGGGCAAAACAAGCGCGACTTGCCCTTGAGGAACGCTATCGCACGATCCTGGAGCTCACGCCCGCGGCGACATTCGTGCACGCGGATGGCAAGCTGGTTTATGTGAATTCCGCGGCAATCGAAATGTTCGGGGCCGAGACGGCTGATGATCTTGTTGGCTGCGATGTCCAGAAATTCGTTCACCCTGACGAAAGGGAGCGAATTGCTGCGCGCCAGAAAAGTATGCGCGAGGGCAGGAACATGCCACTCGCCCAGGTTCGGCGTTTGCGGCTGGACGGGACGGCATTTGAAAGCAGCTATACCGCAACAAAGATAGACTGGGACGGTCAGCAGGGTTTTCTGGTGCTCGCCGAAGACATAACGGAGCGGATCGCGAAGGACGAGGCTCTGCGTCAAAGCGAGAGTCGGCACAGGACGATTACCGAAGCCTCACCCGACGCAATCATTGTTCATTTGGCGCAGCGGATTGTCTACGCCAACAGGGCAGCCGCCGAGATGTTCGGGGTGACATCTCCCGAGGATCTGATCGGTGAGAACCCCATTGATCTGGTGCATGAAGACGATCGCGCCGGGTTGCTGGAGTCACACCGGGCTCTTGAGCCCGGCGAAATCCTGCCTCCCTATGTCGCCCGGCGCATCCGGAACAACCGCGACATCTTTCACTCCGAGAGCATTCGGTGCGGTTACGACTGGAACGGCGAGACAGCGATGCTCGCGGTTATTCGAGATATTTCCGATCGCCATGAGACCGAAGAGAAAATTCGCGCCTACACCGAAGAACTGGAACGGATCAATGAGGAACTGGAGCGGTTTGCCTATGTTGCATCCCATGATCTCAAGGAACCGCTTCGCATGATCTCGAGTTTCTGTGGCCTTTTGCAGGAACGCTATTCCGACCAGCTCGATGAACAGGCCAACGAGTTCATCCGATTTGCTGTTGATGGCGCGAAACGGATGCACGGGCTGATCGAGGATTTGCTGAAGATTTCGCGGGCCGGGACAGTTGACCTTGTCGCCGAGACGGTCGGGATCGAAAGCATTCTTGATGACGTCAAAGCGAATCTGGCTGCCCAGATATCTGAAGCCGGTGCTGAAATTCGTTACGCGGAGATGCCGACAATCGTGGGGGACCGAACCTTGCTGAACCAGCTTTTCCAGAACCTGATTTCCAATGCCATCAAGTTTCGTGCCGCAGCGCCTCCCGTGATTACGGTTGAGGCCGCACGGAAGGGTGATGCGTTTGTCTTTGGCGTGATGGATAACGGGATTGGTCTCGACCCCAAACACCGCGAACGGGTGTTCGAGGTTTTCAAGACGCTCCACGCCCGCGACAAGTTTGATGGCAACGGAATCGGCCTGTCGATTTGCAAGAAGGTGGTCGAACGCCATGGTGGCGAGATATGGATCGAACCCACCGAAGGGCAGGGCGCGCGATTCTGTTTCACCCTGCCGGCCATGCCGGAAATTCGGACATCATGAGGATCTACCAATGAGTTCCAGAGATCGTGAAGTGCTTCTGGTGGAAGACAGCCCCGGGGATGTGATGCTCGTGCGGGAAGCCATGTCGGCCTTGGCGGTCACCAGCCGGCTGCATGTGGTCGGTGATGGTGCCGAAGCGCTCAAATTTCTGGGTGGTGAGGATGAATATGCCGGTGCGCCGAACCCGGACCTGATCCTGCTCGACCTCAACCTGCCAGTGATGGATGGGCGGGAAGCCCTTCAGAACATCAAGCAGCACCCGCAATGGAAGCGAATTCCAGTTGCTGTGCTGAGCACTTCGGATTCCGAAGAAGACATTGCAAGCAGCTATGACTTGCTGGCGGCCTGCTACATCGTGAAGCCGATGGACATACAGAGCTTTCGTGAGGTCATCCGAGCCATTGACGACTTCTGGCTATCGGTCGTGAGGTTTCCCTCGAAGCACTAGATGATTCCGACGCGGCTTGTGCTTAAGGAAGTTTCAACCCCGGAAACCTAGTTTGAAAGCTCACGACCTGAGTTTCGGAACCGCTGTATGTTGCAGACATCAGATATGAGTGACGTGTTACCATGGAACGGGCCGAGCCCTCCGGTAGTTGTGCTTGTTGTGGATGACAATGAAGGCGACTGCGTTCTCATTCGCTCTCTTCTCGAGCACGCCTCCTCGACGACATATGACGTTCACTGGGAACCTTCCGCCGAGAATCTCGAAGAACGGCTGCAATCCTGTCAGCCGGATATCTGTCTGATTGATTACACGATCGGCATCAACTCGGGCCTTGATGTCATCCGGCAAATCGCAAACCTCCTGCCTTACCTTCCGACCGTACTCCTGACCGGGCAGGTCGAGCCTGCGATCGATGTTGCGGCAATGGAGGCCGGGGCGACTGATTTTCTGGAAAAATCG
>JAURLR010000261.1 GCA_030831135.1 Alphaproteobacteria bacterium | reverse complement strand
TTGCGCGCCATGTTATCGAGGAGGGGCGCGCCTTCGTTATCGTGGTGAACAAATGGGACCTCGTGACCGATGGGGCTGCGGCTCTTCGCGTGCTCCGGGACCGGATGGAAATTTCGTTGCCCCAGGGCGCCGGGACGCAGATCGTGACGCTTTCGGCAGAGACCGGTCGTGGTCTGGAGCGGCTGATGCCGGCGGTTCTGTCGGCCTACAAGCACTGGAATACGCGTGTCCCGACGGCGGGGCTGAACGACTGGCTCAATGGCGCAATCGAGCGCCATCCGCCGCCTTTGGCCGCCAACAAGCGCCCGATCCGGCTGCGCTATGTCACGCAGGCCAAAGCACGCCCGCCGACCGTCGTGCTGTTCGGAAATCGACCCGAAGACCTGCCGACAAGCTATCTCCGCTATCTGGAAAACAGTTTCCGGGAGCAGTTCAAGCTTGAAGGTACGCCCATCCGGATCCAGACCCGGAAGAGCGACAACCCCTATCACAGCAAGAAACGCTGAGGCGCTGAGACGTCAGGCGAGATCGATGAGTTCGCCGTGCCCGGTCCAGGCGGGGCTTGCCAATTCGACAAACTTGCCCGCGATGTCTTCGGGTGTTTTCAGGGATTCGGGATCTTCGCCGGGAAATGCTGCCGCGCGCATCCCGGTCCGTGTTGCACCGGGATTGAGGATATTGACGCGGACGCTGGTGTTCTCCAGTTCCGAAGCCCAGACCTTGGCCAGAGCCTCAACCGCGGCCTTCGTGACCGCATAAGCACCCCAGAAGGCGCGCGGGTTGGCTGCCGCACCACTGGTGACCAGAATGGCCCTTCCGGCATCCGAGCGCCGTAACAGGGGCTCCAGCGTCCGGATCAGGCGCCAGTTGGCATGCACATTGACATCGAAGACCTCATGCCATGCCTTTGGGTCGTAATGGGTGAGGGGAGTCATCTCTCCAAGGGCGCCGGCATTGCCGACGAAAATATCGAGCTTGTCGAACCGTTCGAGCAGCACCGGTCCAAGCGTATCGACGGCCTCGAAGTCGGTCAGATCACAGGGCACGAGCGTTGCCTGACCACCGGCCGCCTTGATCGCGTCATACACTTCTTCCAGTCCGCCAACCGTGCGCGCAATCAGAACCACATGCGCGCCTTCTGCGGCGAATCGCAGGGCCACTGCCCGTCCAATACCGCGTGATGCACCGGTTATGAGGGCGACGCGGCCCGTCAGGATACCTTGATCGCTCATGGCTTTGCTCTGCTGTTTGTCAGGCCAGTTCGGCAAGAAGTGACATCTGGGTCACGTCGTCGGCGTGTTCCATATCGGTCAGCGCGATGGGGTAATCTCCGCTGAAGCAGGCGTCGCAATATTGCGGGGCTTCGTTGTTTCGTCCCGCTTCGCCCATCGCCCGGTACAGGCCGTCAATGCTGATATAGGACAGGCTGTCGGCACCGATCAGCTTGCGGATTTCATCGACCTCGTGGTTTGCCGCGAGAAGCTGCGAGGCTTCGGGCGTGTCGATGCCGTAGAAGCACGGCCCGCGAGTCGGCGGGCTGGAGATGCGGACATGAACCTCCCGCGCACCCGCGCTGCGGACCATTTCGACAATCTTCTTGGATGTCGTGCCGCGCACGATGCTGTCATCGACGAGAATCACGCGCTTGCCTGCAAGCTGCCCGCGATTGGCGTTGTGCTTGAGGCGGACGCCAAGGTGACGGATTTCATCGGTCGGTTCGATGAAGGTTCGGCCCACATAATGGTTGCGGATCAGGCCAAGCTCGAACGGGATGCCCGCTTCTGCCGCATAACCGATGGCTGCGGGGACGCCGCTGTCGGGCACCGGGATGACCAGATCGGCATCGATATGGCTTTCGCGCGCGAGTTCGGCGCCGATGCTCTTGCGGGCTTCGTAGACATTCTTGCCATCGACATCGGAATCGGGCCGGGCGAAATAGATGTACTCAAAGATGCAAAGGCGTTTGCGCGCAGGCGGAGAGGGCTTGTAGGAGTGCAGACCGTCTTCATCGATCACGATAAGTTCGCCCGGTTCGATATCGCGGACATAGGTGGCTCCGATAATGTCCAGCGCGCAGGTTTCGGACGCCAGGATCCAGGCATCCCCGATCTGCCCCAGGACAAGCGGGCGCACGCCGAGCGGGTCGCGCGCACCGATCATCTTGCGGCGCGACAGGGCGACCAGCGAATAGGCCCCGTCAATTGCACGCAACGCCGCGATGAAGCGGTCCAGCAACCGGGTTTCACGACTTGTCGCGATCAGGTGCTGGATGACTTCGGTATCCATGGTCGACTGAAACAGCGAACCGGTCTGAACCAGTTCGCGGCGCAGCTTGCGGGCATTGGTCAGATTGCCGTTATGGGCAAGCGCCAATCCGCCGAAGCTGTAATCTGCATAAAGCGGCTGCACATTGCGCAGGACCGTCTCACCGGCTGTGGAGTAGCGATTGTGCCCGATGGCGGAGTCACCCGGCATGGTCTCGATCACTTCACGATTGCCGAAGATGTCCCCCACAAGCCCCATCGCACGGTGGGGATGGAAGCGCTTTCCGTCATAGGACACGATGCCGGCGGCTTCCTGGCCGCGATGCTGCAACGCATGGAGGCCCAGCGCCGTCAGCGCGGCAGCGTCTTCGCTCCCGTACACACCGAACACACCACATTCTTCGTGGAACTTGTCCGGATCGTGGGACGGCTGGAACGGGTGGGTTGTCAGGTTTTCTGTCACTGGTTTTCCCGGATCAGATCTTCAATGCCTTGGCGCACGCCGTCCTTATAGCCTTCTTGGGCGGGCGGCGCAGAGGTTTCGGGCGGGCGTGTCAATTTGTCGAGCGCTTCACGGGCCGCATCGACGTCATTGGCCCGCTGCTGGGCGCGTTCGAGAGCCGCACCGGTCTGCCCGATCAGGTTTTCGGGAAGCAGGTCCCGGACGAGAATGGCCCCGCGTTCGACTGAAGGACGGGTGCGCGCGCTCTCGACCCATTCCGGGGCATCATCTCCCCAGACGTCGCTCATGAACAGGAATGCCACGCAGATGACCAGAATAGAGGCCACCAGCCCGGCCAGCAGGCCCAGCGAGCGATCGAGCGCGTTCAGCCGTCCCGAGCGGACCCAGCCGCTGAGCATGTGGCTGATCAGGTGCAACACAATCAGGGCCAGGATGAAAAGCACCGCGCCCGCGATCAGTTCGGACAGCCAGACCGGCTGAATGTACTGGGCAGCAAAAGGCGTGACCGTTTCGAAGCCGTAGATGGTGATCAGTCCGGCCCCGATCCAGGAGGCGACAAACAAACCTCCGCGCACGAATCCCGTGACCAGTCCGAACAATGCGCCGAGGAAGACGATTGCCAGAACGCCGATATCAAAGCCGCTGAAACCTGCAATTTCCATGGTTACGCCGTTGCGATTGCTTTGGGTTTGCTGGGTACATCGAAATGGGTGAACAGGTCACGCAATTCCGAAATCTCTGCGATCTTCAGATCGCCGGTGGTTTTCTTGCCTTTTTTGCTGCGTACGGGGATCAAGGCCCGTTCAAAGCCGAGGCTTGCTGCTTCGCGCAACCGTGCATCAGGCTGTCCCACGCCGCGCACCTCGCCACCGAGCCCGACTTCGCCGAACACCACCGTTCGTGGCGGAAGGGGCTGTTCGAGATGTGCCGAGACAAGGGCTGCCGCTACCGCGAGGTCCGCGCCGACC
>JAURLR010000260.1 GCA_030831135.1 Alphaproteobacteria bacterium | reverse complement strand
TAGGATAGGCTTCCGTAAGTCCGCCCTTGCGATGGGAGCAGAAGAATCAATGTCTGGAATGTCTTCCCGATTCGTTCGCGTCATCGTGCTCCCTGCCGCCGTTTTTTAATCGGTCATTTTCGGCGGCGCCTATGGAACGGGGCGGGAAATCGCCGAGTTCATCAGCGTCCTCGGTCCGGTCGGGGGTTTCCTCGCCCTGGCCGTGGCGGGCCTTGGCTGGGGCCTGGCGATGGCCCTGAGTTTCGAGTTGGCCCGAGTGGGGCGAACCTATGATTATCGGGGATTTCTCAAAATCCTGGTCGGCCGCGGGTGGATCGCGTTCGAAATCCTGTTCCTGCTGTCGCTGCTGATCGTCCTGGCAGTGAATGGCTCGGCTGCCGGTAGCGTCCTCAACGACCAATTCGGCATCCCGTCGCTGGTAGGCGTCGGCTTGCTGTTTCTCGCAGTCGTCGCGCTGAACTATTTCGGGCGGAAGTTACTGGAAGAGTCCATGTCGATCTGCATGATTGCGCTGACCTTGGTGCTGATCGTCTACAGTGCAATGACGCTCGTTCAGTTTCACGATGCGATAGCACTCACCTTCAGTACGGCACGCTCGAGCGGAAACTGGCTGGCCAATGGCTCACAGTACATGCTCTACACTGCCGCGGTCATCCCGGTGCTGCTGTATTGCGCCCGGGATATAAACACGCGGGGTGAAGCCATCGTCAGTGGATTCACGGCGGGCATCGTGGGGGTGTTCCCTGCACTGGTGTTTCACCTGACGTTCATGGCCGCTTATCCTGCTTCGCTGGAGCAACCGCTGCCGACCTACTGGATGATCGGGCAACTTGCGACGCCGTGGCTCATGGTCGTGTACATCATCGTGCTGTTTGCGATGATCATTCAGACCTGTGCTGGCCTGCTGCAGGGCGTCAACGAACGAATCGACGCATGGCTCATCGAGCGACGGGGCCGCAAGGGCGGCCCGGCTACCCACGCCATCGTGGCCGGCGCTGCGCTGGCCATCAGCCTGTTCCTGGCCAGCTTCGGGATCACGGCACTGGTCGCCAAGGGCTATGGCACCATTGCCTGGGGCTACCTGATCATCTTCATGATCCCCTTGCTGACGGTTGGCGTCTTCAAGGTCTGGCGCAAGGGCGGCTAAGCCCTATTTCTGCAAAGCTCTTCCCATAGCGGCCGTCACCGTCTCCACGATCTGGTCGGCTTCCTGTTCCGTGAGAATCAGCGGCGGAGCCACCAGCAGCACGTTGCAGCGGCCCGGGATCGTATTGCTGTTGCGGCCGAGGATCACGCCGTTCCGGACGCAGTCGCCGACGATGCCCATGACCTGGCCGTCCGCCAGCGGGACCTTGGTCTCGCGGTCTTCGACCAGCTCGATGCCCATGATCATGCCCTTGCCGCGAATCTCGCCCGCATACGGATGATCCGCCAGCGCTTCCTGCAATTGCCGCAGCATGTAGCCGCCGACCTTGCTGGCGTTGTCGGCCAGCTTCTCGTCCTCGACGATCTGGATGGCCTTGAGCGCAACCGCGGAGGCCACCGGGTGACCGCCGTAGGTATTGATCTGCCGGAAGTGCTGCATCTCCGCGGGGTCACCGTAGAACTTCTCGAAGATGCGCTCCTTGACTGCGGTCGCGGCCACCGGTATGTAACCGCTTGCGAGTCCCTTGGCGAAGGTGAAAATGTCCGCCTCGGTTTTCCAGTGCTCGTAACCGAACATCTTGCCCAACCGGCCGAAACCGGAAACGACCTCATCGAAAATCAGCAGGACGCCGTGGCGATCGCAGATTTCGCGGACGCGCGGGATGTAATTGTCGGGCGGCACCAGCACGCCGCCACCGGAAATCAGCGGCTCCATGATGAAGGCCGCCACTGTTTCGGCGCCTTCGTGAATGATGGTTTCTTCCAGCAGATGCGCACATTCCTCGCCATGCTCCTCCGCCGTCAACTTCGGATGGCCGCGATAAGGATACGGCGGCATCACGTGAATGAAGCCTGCCGGACCCGGCTCATAGCCCATTTTGCGCTCGGCCTGCCCGGTGGCCGCCATCGCCCCCATCGTGTTGCCGTGGTAGGCGCGGTAACGCGAGATGATCTTGAGCCGCCGTTCGCCCCCATTGCCGGCCTGGAGGTGGTATTGACGCGCGATCTTGAAGGCCGTCTCGTTGGCCTCGGAGCCGCTGGCGGAAAAATAGACATGGCTCTCGAAGCCGAGCAGCTGCTGCAGTTTCTCGGCCAAATCGATGACCGGGCCGCTGCTCATGATCGGCGCGAGGTAGTTGAGTTCGGCCATCTGCTGTCGGGCCACGTCGGCGATTTCGGTGCGCCCATAGCCGACATTCACGCACCAAAGCCCGGCGATCGCATCGAGGAAGCGGTTGCCGTTCTGGTCCGTGATGAAACAGCCCTTGGCGCTGACCATGGTATTGGGCACCGCGCCGCGCAGCACCTGGTGCTGGGTCATTGGGCGCCACAGATGATCCGGCAGGGGTTGGCTTGCTGAGTGTGTCATCGTCGTCTACTCCGTCGAATCCGTATCTGCTGCATGGGGGTGAAACCCGGGCTCGCGCCCGGGCCCGGCTTACTCAATAGAAGTCTTGATGCGCATCTCGATCAGCCCCTGCGTCAGCGGCGACTTGACGCCCTGGGTCTTGACGTCGAGCAGGGCCGACAGCGACTGATTCTTCTCCAGCGCACGTTGTATGGCGGGCCCGAGTTCGGATGACGCCCTGACTGTTTCCGCGTGCGCGCCGCCACCCTCGAATATGGCCGCGTAATTGACATCGCGCAGGCTGGTGGCGCTGACCTGCCCCCACATGGCCTTTTGCTGTTCCTGGATCATGCCCCACTGGGCGTTGTTGGCAACCAGGATTGTAACCGGGGCGTGATGATCGATCGAGGTTTCGAGCGGCGTCAGGCCCGGCGCCAGGCCCAGGGACCCATCACCGGTCACCAGGATGACCTTCGAACCCGGGTGCGTCATCTTGGCCGCGGTCGCGTAGGCCGGGCCGGTTCCCATCTGCTCCCACGGGCCCGGGCTGACGATACCCTTGATCTTGCGCCCTTCCGTCGCCCACAGGCCGATCGCGGTTTCGAACCAGCAGGCGATATCGCCGCCGTCGATAACGATGATGTCGTCTTCGCCGAGCGACATCAGCGCTTCGTAGCACAGCCGCACGGGGTGGACCGGCTCCTGGTCGGACGTCAGGAAGGGGCGAAACTCCTCGCAGCTCTCTGCGCGACGCTGCCGGATGCGCTCCAGCCAATCGTCGTCGACGTCGAAAACAGCGGACTCGGCCAACAGCGCCTTGAGGAACATCTGCACGTCACTGCAGATGCGCGTATCGACGAGCATGTTGTTGCTGAGTTCGCGGGCGGTCGGGTTGACGGCGACGATTTTCGTCGCCGGGTTGAACAGCGGCGCTTCGCCGAAATTGAGCGGAAAGTCCAGCCGGCCACCCAGCAGCAGCACGAGATCCGCTTCCGCTCCGATCATGCGCGAACACGGGTTCTGGTGGTAGTCGACGATACCCATGTTGGTCTCGTGCGACATGTCGTACAGCTTCACGTGCGTGACCGGAACGAAAACCGGGATGTCATACCGAGCGGAAAGCGCCTGCATCTCTTTTTCGGCGTGGCCGAACCAGGTGCCCGGGCCCGCGATGATGACCGGCTTGCGCGCCTGCCCGAGCGCCTCGATCAAGTCGGCGATGTCGTCCGGATTCGGCGCGGGCTTGTGCACTTTCTTTCGCGTGGTGTCGAATTTCCGGGCGCCCTCCGGCTGCTCCAGGCTGACCCGCCCGGAGAACAGAAAGTTGGTCGGAATCGTCAACTGAACCGGGCCCGTCGGCAGGTTGATGGCGATGTCATAGGCCTTGTCGAAAAACCAGCCGATGCGCTGTGCGTCGTTGACCTCGATGGCGTACTTGGTCATGCAGTCGACCACGTCCGCCTGCGGCATTTCCTTGAAACCCGCATTGTCGAAGTTGTTCGAATTAGCCGAAGCGCTGATAAAAATGACCGGATCGCCGGTGTAGTGCGCTTCCGCAACCGCAGACACGTAATTGGTGAAACCGCTGGGCTCCGCCAGGCATACCGCGGGTTCCCGGGTCAGCCGCGCCGTCGCGGCGGCCATGAAACCCGCTTCGAGCTCATTGCGACAGCCGATGACCTCGATGCCGAATTGCTCACAACCCATGTACGCCGGGTTGATGAAGCCGCCGCACACAGAGAATATTCGTTTGATACCTTTGTCCGCCATCGCTTTCGCGAGCAGGTG
>JAURLR010000259.1 GCA_030831135.1 Alphaproteobacteria bacterium | reverse complement strand
TGCACATACATCGCAAGGCGTTCGAGACCATAGGTCACCTCAACGGCCACAGGATCACAATCAAACCCGCCGACCTGCTGAAAATACGTGAACTGGCTGACTTCCATGCCATCACACCAGACCTCCCAGCCCAGCCCCCAGGCGCCGAGGGTCGGGCTTTCCCAGTCATCCTCGACAAAGCGGATATCATGGGCCTTCGCATCGATCCCAAGGGCCGCGAGGCTCTCGAGATAGAGCTCCTGGCTGTTTTCGGGAGATGGCTTCAGGATCACCTGGAACTGGTAATAGTGCTGCAGGCGATTGGGGTTTTCGCCATAGCGGCCATCGGTCGGACGGCGCGAGGGCTGCACATAGGCGGCCTTCCAGGGGTCCGGCCCCAGCGCACGCAAGGTCGTGGCCGGATGAAAGGTCCCCGCACCGACCTCCATGTCATAGGGCTGAAGGATCACGCAGCCGCGATCCGCCCAGAACCTCTGTAATGTGAGGATCAGGTCCTGAAAACTCTTCGGCGACGCCGCCGCGTGCGCCGCATCGGTATTCAAGTTCGCCATTGCATATTTTTTGGTGACCGGGTGCCTGTAAGCGCGGGGAAAATAGAAGTGCGTCCATGCAGGGTCAAGCAATCCAACCCTGTCATTGAGCTACTTATCCTGATTCTTGTCTTTCCTGACCACGAATGTATCAGATTCCGCGTCATACTCGGTATCGAAGGCCTTCGGCTCACTCTTGACGGACGGTCTGGCTGCCGGCGGAACCGCCGTCCGCTGGCCGATAAACCTGAAAAGAAGCAGTACCGCACCAATGATGACGGCCAGCACCAGCAACTTCGTCAGAGAAAAACCAAACATCGCAAACCTAACTTGCCCGTTACAGGCCGAAACGTGCCCAGACCGCGCGCTGTTCGAGCGCGTGTATGGTCTGTTCGGGCAATCCGGCCGTCAGACCGTCCAGAGACATCATGGTGCCCGATCGACCGAAAATCGACCTTAGCATCGACTTGCGTTCGGTTATGGGCACAAACCGGACGTCTTCTCCATACCGATCACGCATCACCGTTCGCATGTCGCCAAGTCCGTCGACCAGACCCAATCCGACGGCGCGCTGCCCGGTCCAGAATGTGCCCGTAAACAGGTCCTCGGAAGGGTTCGCGATCTTCTCGCCGCGTCGGCGGCGCACGTAATCCTTGAAGTGCTCGTGAACGTCTTCCTGGGTCTGCTTGAGATGCGCCACATCTTCGGGTTTCTCGGGCAGGAAAGGATCGAGGGTTGCCTTGCTCTCCCCCGCCGTGTGCATCCGGCGTTCGATTCCGTAGCGCGCGATCAGCTCCTGGAAACCGAACCCCGACGACACCACACCGATGGAGCCAACAATCGAGGCTTCATTCACGAAAATCTCGTCACCCGCACATGCCAGCCAGTAGCCACCCGACGCGGCGACATCTTCGGCAAAGGCGATGACAGGGAGTTCATGCTCTTCGGCCAACGCCCGGATGCGGCCCGCGATCAGCGCCGACTGAACGGCCGATCCGCCGGGCGAATTGATTACAAGCGCGACCGCCTTGAGGTTGGGAACCTTGAAGGCGCGCTCAATGCGTGCTGCCTGGGACTGGATGCTGAGGGTCGATCCCCGCAGGCGCGGGCCAGAGGCGCTGATGACGCCATCAAGGCGCAAGACCGCCACGGCAGGTGGCTTTTTTCGAAAGGGGATACGTTTCCAGCTCATGCGTGCAACTTCGTGCTTTGGGTGCCGACAATCAAGTCATGTTCCCTGGCTTACGAAGGTTTCAGGGGTTCGCCGTCCTCAAGGATACGCCGCGCGGCAGCCGTGAAGGCACCCTCCGCCTCATGCAGGACAAGTCCGTTATGCAGGCTGGCGGGCGCGCGCGCGCCCTTTCGGGCTGTCACAATGACGCGCTTTGCCGCTGCGCCAGCCTTGGGCCAGATCGGGAAGACTTCCAGACCACCGGCCACGCCCGCACAGGCTGCCAGAATCTCATCCATTCGATCAGCCCGATGCACCATGGCCATATGCCCCCCGTCGCGCAGACAGGCAAACATGAACCCAATCCATTGGTGAAGTGGCACGGTTTCGGTTGTGGCAGGATCGATATCTCCGGTCGCGCTGCGTCGATCCATCCGCGCGACCGGCAGGTAAGGCGGATTGGAAATCACCCAGTCGAATGCGTTCTGCAAAAGCGCATCAGGACCATCAGAAACATCTGCAATCCGGCCTGATATACGGTCCTGCCAACCGTTCAACGCGACATTTGTGGCGAAACGGTCCAATGCGTCCGCGCGTACATCAATACCGCTAACCTGCATGCGTGAGGCCCGCCACGCGAGACATAGCGTCGCACCTCCATCCCCGCACCCGACGTCAAGGACCGAGGAAACACCGATATCCGGCACCGCAGATGCAAGCAGAACGGCGTCAATGGAAACCCGGTATCCGTCCACCGGCTGCGTGATCGAAACCTTCCCACCCAACAACCTGTCATGGCTGCTGCCCGGTTTTGAAATATGCTCTGGTGCCGAATTCACCGCGTCTCACCATCAATAGAATCGAGGATTTCTGCCGCAATGAGAATATCCCTCGCCTCCTCGTAGTCTTCATCGAGTACCATCAAGCGTCGCGGGAACATGCCGATTGTTCCTCCGAGAACGGAAATATGTCCATCCATCACCACGTGTTCCACGTTCCCATCCTTGAGCAATGCCATGGCCAGAGAGAGTTCGACACGGTCATTGGTTCGCAAGACATCGCGCATGGAGAGCCTGACAGTCCATCATTGTTGAACGGGCTGTTACTTGACGCCCCGAACAAAGATCATATGCTCCCCGCTGCGCGCTTGCCCGCGAAATCTCGCTCGGTCAGACCGTTACCAGCGCACTTGTTTTTGGAGATTGAACTTGGCCGTTGTCGCTCGCCTTACCGGATCCGGCGCACAGACGAAACCGAATGCGCTCGACAATCTGAGCAGCCTTTGCGCGGCCGATCTGGCGCGGGTGAACCAGCTTATCGTGGATCGCATGCAGTCGGATGTTCCACTGATCCCCGAACTGGCTGGCCATCTGGTCGCTGCCGGCGGAAAACGCCTGCGCCCCCTGCTCACACTCGCAAGCGCGCGGCTTTGTGGCTACGAGGGTGACAAACATATAGGCCTCGCCGCGGCGGTGGAGTTCATTCACACCGCCACGCTCCTGCATGACGACGTGGTCGATGAATCCGATTTGCGGCGTGGCCGCGAAACGGCGAACGCCGTCTGGGGAAATCAGGCCAGTGTTCTCGTGGGGGACTTTCTGTTCAGTCGCTCATTCCGCCTGATGGTCGAAAGCGATTCATTGCGGGTACTCGATATTCTGGCCAATGCCAGTGCGATCATTGCCGAAGGTGAGGTCGCGCAGCTCATCACCGCCAATGATACGGCGACGAGCGAAGAGGATTATCTTTTCGTCATCCGGTCCAAGACCGCCGCGCTCTTTGCGGCCGCTTGCGAAGTCGGGGCGATCATCGCCGATCACAGCAATGCTGCCACCGAGGCGCTTGAACGTTATGGCGCCAATCTCGGCATCGCCTTCCAGCTGGTCGACGACTATCTCGACTATGCCGCCACGGATGACGCGTTTGGCAAGGGCGTGGGGGATGACTTCCGCGATGGCAAGATAACCCTGCCGGTGGTTCTCGCGATGCGCCGGGGCAATGACGAAGAACGCGCATTCTGGAAGCGCACGCTTGAAGACTGCTCCCAAACCGACGCGGACCTCGCACGG
>JAURLR010000258.1 GCA_030831135.1 Alphaproteobacteria bacterium | reverse complement strand
CGCGTGCGACAGGATGCCGCTTGGTGTGGAAAGCCTGTGGAGGGCTTGTGATCAGTGTCCCGAGTTTTGCACAGAAAACTGCGCCAGGGGGAGGATTGCGCGTTGCTCGCGCGCGACCTGAGGGCCGAACATGTGTTTGCACGTATTGGCGTGCTGGCGTGTTTTCCGCCGGGTCCGGGTCTTCGTTCTGCGCAGGCCCGGACATTTCAGGATCGGCCCCGAGGGGGCGTGATGGAGCGGCAGGAACGGAAAGCCGGATCGCGGGCAGGGCTGCAAGGTCAGGTTCGGGGTCGGGGGAAGCTGGCAGGTGGACAGGGTCTTTCGGGGCCGCTCCCCTCGGTGGAGGTCCACAGCAGTGTCCGGGTGCCGCTTTCGGGAAACCGTCAACGGCAGGCCGGGCGCAGCCGGATTGGTCTTGCTGCACCGGATCGTCTTCGGGTGATCGTGTGGGGCAGGTCGGTCCGGCGGGAAAGGTACCGTCACGATGGTGGCGGTCGTTCGGGTGGCATGCTTCGTTCGCGAAATGTGTTGCCGGTGAGTGCCTGCTTCGGCGGGTGATCGCACGAACCTCCGCCGCGTTCCGTACCAGGCTCTCGCCGGCCAGGTTTTCGGAACTGATGAACCGGAATGTGACAGACATCTTCGGGTGACTGGAGCGGAACGGGGCGTCGCGGTGACATTGCCGGACCCGTGGTTTCGGGCTCCTTCGGGGGCTCGGGCGTGATGCCGGCAACGGCAACATGTCCGGACGTGAAGCTGGATGGACACGTATCGGCCAGGGGTGCGTTCTGCCCGCGACACGAAACGAGGCTTCCGCTGTTGCGTGCGCAAGGTCTGAAGCGCCGGGGGGCAACCTCCGGACCGGAAGATCAGGAAGGCGTCAGGCGTTGCGGGCTCCGCGTCCATGCACCTGGCGCCTTCTGCCTTCGGGCTGGTGTGGGATATGGCGGGGAAACAAAAAAGCCCGGTGCGCAAGCACCGGGCTTTTTGTCAGGCGTCAGAACCGGGCTCCGCATCCAGGCAAATCAACATCCGACGGGTATCAAGTCGGTTTCGCTTCGGTCAAACGAATTCTTGTCTGTGGGTCCGAATTCGTCGCATGAAGGCGCGTGATGACGAAAATTCTCTCCATTCAATCCCAGGTGACATTCGGGCATGTCGGCAATGCGGCCGTCACGTTTCCGTTGCAACTGCTCGGGCATCAGGTCTGGCCGGTTCCGACAACCGCGCTCTCCAACCATGCCGGCTATCGCGGGAATGGCGGCACGGTTCTGGCGGCGGAGACGGTCCGCGATATTCTCGACGGTCTCGTCGCACGGGATGTTTTCGCGCAGGCCGGTCTGGTTCTGACCGGATATCTGGGATCGGTCGACGTGGGGGCAGTGGTTCAGGCTGCGCTTGGAAGATCGCGGGACGCAAACCCGGACGCGATCCATTGCTGTGACCCCGTGCTCGGGGACCGGGATGTGGGGATATATGTGGCGGACGGGCTGGTCGATTTCTTTGCCGATCTGGCCGTGTCGACCGCCGATCTGCTCACGCCCAATCATTTTGAACTGGGCGTTCTGTCGGGTCAGCCCGTCATCGGGGCGCCTGTGGACGCCTCCCTTGATGCCGCGCGGAGGTTGTTGCGTCGCATGCGGCCGGGCGGCTGTGTCCTCGTGACCAGTTTCGAACCGTCCGGGGTGCGCGATGACCGGGTTGCCATGCTCGCAGTGACGGCTGACCGGGCCTGGATCGTGGAAACACCGCGTCTGTCGTTCACCCTCTCGCCGCATGGTGCGGGCGATCTGGCGGCAGCCCTTTTTGCGGCGCATTATGTCGAGACAGGGGACCCCGGCGCGTCTCTGGCCGATATGGCTGCGCGGCTCCACGCCGTCCTTTCACTGACAGCGAAACAGGACAGCGCCGAACTCGAACTCGTCGCTTCGCGTGGAATAATCGTGTCGCCCCCGGAAGGATTCGAGGTGAGGCCATGTGTTTGAGCGCCCACCAATTTGGCATATCGCTGGAATCTGTTAGAAACCTCCCGAAGCTGGCTCGCACATGGGGGGAGCCGAAAGTGGCCATCAGAAAATCAGCGAACGGTACGTGACCGACTACATTTTCATCCAAGGTATCATTTTCGGGTTCTTCCTGGCCTTGCCGGTCGGGCCCGTTGGTGTGTTGTGCGTGCAGCGCACGCTTGCCGAGGGGCGACTCCACGGGTTGCTGTCCGGGCTTGGGGCCGCTGTCGGAGATGCGCTCTTCGGTGCGATCGCGGCCTTCGGGATCAGTGCGGTCAAGGACTGGCTGGAAGCCCATCAGGATGACTTGCGGATTGTCGGCGGTGTCGTTCTTCTGATTCTGGCAATCCGCACTCTCTATGGAAAGAGCAGCCACGGCTCGAAGCGCGAGGAACGCGGAGATAACGAGAACCGTGTCGTCACTCATAGCCTCCTGAAGGATTTCGTGTCGACCTTCATGCTGGCCGTGACCAACCCGATCACCCTGATTGCCTTTGCCGGTCTGCTTGCCACACTCGGCATCACGGATGCAGGGGCTTCGATCGGCAATGCCTCGCTTCTGGTGGCCGGCGTGTTTGCCGGCTCGGCGGCCTGGTGGCTGGCCATATCCACAACCGCGGGCATCCTGCGACCCTTCGTGGACGGGTCCTATCAGATCTGGATGAACCGCGTTTCGGCGATCATCCTGTTCGGCTTCGGTCTCTATGCGCTGCTGAGCGGATTTGGCGTCACCCAGACGATCTACAACCTCTTTCGCTGAGCCAAGCGCCCGCTATTTCAGGGGCGGCACCCAGCCCTCGGGGGCCATCTCAAAGACGCTGAATTCGAACGACGGCGACACGGTGCATCCGACAAGAGTCCACGCGCCCTGTGAAACAGCGGATTGCCAGTGCCCCGCCGGTACGACGATCTGCGGTCGCTCGCCAGCATGAAGCCTGGTGCCGAGACGGATCGTCGTGCCGGGCTGCTCAGGCGGTGCGATCGAGATCGCCATGGATGCCCCTGCATACCAGTGCCAAATTTCTGCGGCATCCTGCACCCGGTGCCAGGCCGACCGTTCGCCCGCCCGCAGCAGATAATAGATCGCAGACCCGGCGGCACGCTCACCATCTCGCTCAACCGCATCGCGGAAGGTCTCGCAGAAATGACCGCCCTCGGGATGCGGCTCCAGCCCCAGAAGTCCGATGACCGCCTCGGCAGAAAGTTCGTCGTGATCGGTGGTCACGCTTCGGGGTCGGTCTCGGTGATGGAAGCCCGTTTTGCAAAGCCCGCAAACCAGGCTGCAAGTTTCGGATGGGCGCCGCGCCAGTCCTTGTCGGCAAAGCGGAAATCCCGATAGCCCAATGCGCAGGCGACGGCGATCTGTCCGATTGTGACCGGCCCTTCGAGATCAGCTGCCTCTCCCTCAAGCTGTTTGAGGGCTTCATCGACCGACAGTTCCTGACGATCAATCAGCTTGCGGGATGCTGATTCGCCTTCATGGAACATGCCTTCCATCCGGGTCAGCACGGACGCATCCAGAATCCCGTCCGCCGCGGCGAGCTGGCGCAATGCAGTCCAGCGGGCGGGGCTGATATCCGGATAGATTTTCGTCTCCCCATGGGCGTCCAGAAACTCGCAGACCACGTTGGACTGATAAAGCGCGGGTCCGTCATCGCGGACCAGGGCGGGCACCTTGCCGACGGGGTTGATGTCGCGATAGCCATCCGGGTCGGCCCAGGGATTGATTTCAAGCATTTCGATCTTGTCGGCCATGCCGGTCTCGATGGCCGCTGCACGTGCCTTGCGGGCATAGGGGGAGGCACCGGAATAGATGAGCTTCATGATTGTGCGCCTTTGGTCTGGGTTTGCGTGAGGCCTCAGTCCCGCCGTTCGGAGCGGGTTGGAATCAGCTTCGGCCTGCAGGTTATCGCGGTTGGTGCCAAAGCGAAATGTCCCATGACAGGACTGTGCTAACCTGCGGTCATGTCACATGATGTTGTGGACCTTCGTGATTTCTACGCGACCAGTCTGGGGGTTGCATCCCGACGCTTGATCCGCCGGCAGGTCAGGGCGATGTGGCCGGATGTTTCGGACATGAATGTGCTGGGCTTTGGATACGCCACGCCCTATCTGAGCCCCCTCCGGGATCAGGCCGAACGTGTGATCGCGGTGATGCCCGACCATATGGGCGTCCTGCCCTGGCCGGCAGGAATGCCGGGCGATCAGAATCTCTCAACCGTCGCGCTGGAGGATGAGATTCCCCTGCCGGACCTTTCGGTCAACCGCATCCTGATGATCCATGGTCTCGAATACACCGAGAATGCGCGCCAGCTGCTGCGCGAGATGTGGCGGGTTCTTTCGGATGGGGGCCGGATGATTGTGGTGGTGCCCAACCGTCGGTCCATCTGGTCACGCGCGGACCACACGCCCTTCGGGCACGGACACCCCTATTCCATGGAGCAACTCAACCGCACCTTGCGCCGGTCGATGTTCACGCCGGTGCGCGAAACCCGTGCCTTGTTCTTTCCACCGTCGCGCCGCCGGTTCTGGTTGTCGGCTGCACCGGCGTGGGAACGGGTCGGGGAGCGCTGGTTCAGCCCGCTGGGCGGGGTTGCGATGGTGGAGGCAATCAAGCAGATCTATGGTGGTGAAATGGTGGGCGAAGCCCAGCGCCGCCGATCCTATGTCCGGGTCCGTGCGACAGCACCGCAGGCCGTGCGGTCGCCTATTTCCGAGTGATGACGAAGACGGCCTGCTCGGTCAGCAGGTTGGTCCAGTAGCCGATCCGTGAGCGTGAGTCGGTTTTCCCGCGGCCGTTGATCGTGACGATCCGCTGGGTGCTCAGGTCCATCTCCGCAAGCAGGTCGGTAAAATCGGTCAGCGTGAAAAACCGGATATTGGGTGATTCATACCAGGCGTAGGGCAGGCTTTCGGAAATCGGGCTTCGGCCCCGCAGCAACAACTCGGACCGGACGCGCCAATAGCCGAAATTGGGAAAACTCACCACCGCGCAGCGCCCGATACGCAACATCTCGCCCAGCACGCCCTTGACGTCAAAAATCGCAGGCAGCGTCTGCGACAGGATGACATAGTCGAAGGCGTCGTCGGGGTAGTTGTGCAGATCGGTCTGGGCATCGCCCTGGACCACGGCAAGGCCGCGCGAGACACAGCCATTCACGCCTTCCTGGCTCAGCTCGATGCCGCGTCCGTCCACCTGACGTTCATGCACGAGAAGGTCGAGCAGCAAGCCATCTCCGCAGCCCACGTCGAGGACTCGACTGCCCGGGGCAATCATCTCTGCGATGAGTTGCTGGTCGACGCGGATGCGCGTGGCATTGCTGGTTTCGGTTGGGGTCATGCCGCGTCCCCGATTCCGAACTGGTCTGCCGCGCCGCTCAGAAAACCGGCAAGAATGCGGAAGAATTCCGGTTCTTCGAGCAGAAAAGCATCATGGCCGGACTCGGTGTCGATCTCGACAAAGCTGACCGCCGCCGCAACGGCATTGAGGGCATGCACGATCCTGCGTGATTCACTGGTCGGGAAGAGCCAGTCGGAGGTGAAACTGATCAGACAGAACCGCACCGGGGATTTCTCGAATGCCAGGGGCAGGTTGTCCCCATACTCGGCAGCCATGTCGAAATAGTCCATCGCGCGGGTGATGTAGAGATAGGAATTCGCATCAAATCGCTCCACGAATGAGCGGCCCTGATGACGCAGATAGCTCTCGATCTGGAAATCCGCATCGAACCCGAAGGTGATGGCCTGCCGGTCCTGCAGGTTGCGCCCGAACTTGGTGTGCAGCGCGGAATCCGACAGATAGGTGATGTGCGCGGCCATGCGCGCCACGGCGAGGCCGCGCTCGGGCGGATCATTCTCGCTGTAGTAATCGCCCCCGGCCCATTTCGGATCAGCCATGATTGCCTGACGTCCGACCTCATGGAAGGCAATGTTCTGGGCCGAATGTCGTGCCGCGCCCGCGATCGGAATGGCGCAGAAGACCATCTCGGGATAGCGCG
>JAURLR010000257.1 GCA_030831135.1 Alphaproteobacteria bacterium | reverse complement strand
TCTGGCCCGCGCGGCGGTGGAGGATATCGGGCTTGCCGACCCACAGGCCCTGCCGCAGGCTTTGGCTGCGTGGGAGGCTTATGAACGGATCGGCTCGCCGGAAGGAGAACTCGCCCTGGCGCAATGCGCGATCTATCTCGCCAGCGCGCCCAAATCCAATGCAGCCTATAGTGCCTATGGTGCCGCTGTGCGCGCGGCGCGGGAAACCGGCTCACTGATGCCGCCCAAGCACATCCTCAACGCGCCCACGGGCCTGATGAAGGATTTGGGCTATGGGGCAGGCTATGCCTATGATCACGATGCTGCTGACGGGTTCTCCGGGCAGGATTATTTCCCCGAAGAGATGGCACGCCGGTCATTCTACCAGCCCGTTGCGCGCGGGTTCGAGCGCGAGATAGCAAAACGGCTGGAATACTGGGACAAGTTGCGCAAACAACGCCGCTTGGAGGATTCGACATCATGAATATGGTTCTTGCCATTGCGTTCGGTGGTGCTGTGGGCGCGCTCGGGCGTCATTTCGTGAATGTCGGCATGGTCACGTTTTTCGGAACAGGGTTTCCCTGGGCGACCCTGACCGTGAATGTTGTCGGGTCCTTCCTGATGGGCGTGCTGGTGCATGTCTTTGCGGTCTCCTGGCCTGTTTCCATGGAGATGCGGGCCTTGTTGACCGTCGGCGGTCTGGGGGCTTTCACGACCTTCTCGACCTTCTCCCTTGATGTGGTGTTTCTTTATGAACGCGGGGAGCTGCTGCTTGCAGCGGTCTATATCGGTGTATCGGTTGCAGCATCGATCGGGGCGCTGTTTCTGGGGCTGAAGATCGCGCGTATGGTGTTTGCATGAGTACTTTGGAACAGAATGCAGTCCGGCACATGGCCGTGTCGAAAGATGATGACGATATTCGGGTGGATCGCTGGTTCAAGCGGCATTTCCCGGACGTCCCCTATGGTCAGTTGGCCAAGTGGCTGCGGACCGGGCAGGTGCGGGTGGATGGCGGCCGCGTCAAGCCAAGCGTGCGTCTGTCGTCAGGTCAGGAGATCCGTTTGCCGCCAATGGCACCCGCGACCACGAAGTCCGAGCGCACACAGCCCCCTGTCTCAACCAAGGACGCCGCGGACCTGCAATCTCGCGTGATCTTCAAGGACGACCATGTGATTGCGATCAACAAGCCGGCCGGTCTGGCCGTGCAGGGGGGATCGCGCACGACCCACCATGTCGATGGCATGCTCGACGCGCTGCGCTATGACGCAGATGAACGGCCGCGCCTGGTGCATCGGCTCGACAAGGATACGAGCGGGGTATTGTTACTGGCCCGTACGCGTCAGGCGGCGCAGACCCTCAGTCAGTCCTTTCAGGGGCGGACCGTGGAAAAGGTTTACTGGGCACTGGTGATGGGATTGCCGGAGATTGCATCGGGCACCATTGATGCCCCGCTCGCAAAACGCGGTGGTTCCGGGCAGGAAAAGGTCGAAGAAACCGATGAAGGCCAGTCAGCCGAAACGGATTATCGGATTGTCGATCACGCCGCGAGCCGGGTTGCGTGGTTAGAACTGCGTCCGCAGACGGGGCGTACACATCAGTTGCGCGCCCATTGTTCGCTGATGGGAAATCCAATTCTGGGGGATGGCAAGTATGGGGGGCGCGAAAGTTTCTTCGTTGGCCTGCCCAAGCGGCTGCATCTGCATGCGCATTATCTGGCCTTGCCACATCCTGCCGGCGGCAAGCGCTTGCAAATCGCAGCGCCGTTGGATGGAGAATTGCGCGAAAGCTGGAAATTCCTCGGATTCGATCCCAAAGACGGGTGAAACGCGGCGATTTTGTGTTCATTCTCCTGATCGGGTCGAAAGGCAATCGCACAGACGTATCTGATGAACTATGAAATGTCTGCACGATGGGGAGCGAATACGCGCCCCGTGCGTTGAACTGGTATCCGTTCACCCAACCTGAAGGCTCAGTACATGCGCTTGCGCACAATCTTGAAAATTGTCGGAATTTTGTTGGTGGCACTGATTGTTGCCGCTGTTGCATTCATCCTCAATCTCGATCCCAACGATCACAAGGACCGGATCACGGCGATGGTCGAGGACGCCACAGGCCGTAGCCTGACGTTCGGTGGACCAATCGATCTGGATATCGGTTCGACGACCACGCTTGTGGTGCGTGACGTCAGCTTCTCGAACGCCGAGTGGGGCAGCCGCCCGGATATGGCCACGGTTGGGTTGCTCGAACTGGATGTCCGCCTGTTGCCCCTGCTGGTGGGTGATGTGGATATCGAGCGGATTGTCCTGAAGGACGCCGATGTTCTGATCGAGTCCACCGCCGATGGCCGGAGCAATCTGCAGTTTGAGTCCGATGAGCCCGAATCCGGGAGCGATGGAAGCGGTGGAATGGGTTTCGGGGTCGGTCAGTTGCGGATCGAGAATGTCCGCGTGACCATGATTGATGGTGCGGCCAATCAGACAATTGTCGGCAAGCTTGACCGCGCGATTGCTGTCCCGGCGGAACCCGGCGCGCCACTGGATGTCGATGTCGATGGTGAAATCACGCTCGACCAGAATATCGCCCGGATCGTGCTTGATGGTCAGATCGGCTCATCCAAGGCGATCCTGTCGGGTGATCAGCCCGTGCCCATCAAACTCGCCGGCACCGTACTTGGCTACGATGTCGTAATTGACGGCGGCGTGCGCCAGCCGGAAAACCCGAATGGCGTTGATGTGCGGATTTCCGTAACGGGCGATGGCCTGAAGGCCATCCAGCCTTTCGTCTCCACACAGCTCCCCAAGCTGGGGCCAGTCGATATCTCCGCGCATGTGACGGGGGCGC
>JAURLR010000256.1 GCA_030831135.1 Alphaproteobacteria bacterium | reverse complement strand
CCCCGGGGAACAAGGCCGGTGGCCTGACGACCATCCTCGAAAAGTCGCTCGGTGCGGCGGCCAAAGGGGGCACGACCAACCTGACCGGCGTCTACAAATATGCCGAGCCGATCGACACCAAGGGCTTCGTGTTCATGGATTCCCCCGGTTTCGATCCGGCCTCGATCACCGGCGAAGTCGCCTCGGGCGCCAATCTGGTCTGCTTCACCACCGGCCGGGGCTCGGTCTATGGCTGCAAGCCTGCGCCGTCGATCAAGCTGGCGACCAACACGCCGATGTACAATTCCATGACTGAGGACATGGACATCAATGCCGGCAAGATCGCCGATGGTGATGCCACGATCGAGCAGGTCGGTGAGGAAATCTTCGACTACATGCTCGAAGTGGCCAGCGGGAAGAAGTCGAAATCCGAGGAGCTTGGCTTCGGGGACAACGAATTCATCCCGTGGCAGGTCGGCGCGGTGATGTGGTCGGAGTCGGATTCATGAAGGTATTTGATCTCTCCGGTCGTGTGGCACTGGTGACCGGCGGCAGCCGGGGTATTGGTGCGGCCTGTGCGCTGCTGCTGGCCGAGGCGGGCGCTGCGATTGGTGTGAATTATGTCTCCAATGAGAAGGCTGCGCTGAAGACCGTGGCGAAGATCGAGAAGCTGGGTGGCAAGGCAATCCCGGTTCGCGGTGACGTCACCGATAGGGACGCTGTCGTGCTGATGACCGGCACCGTCGAGGAGCATCTCGGGCCGATTGATATTCTGGTCGCGAATGCCGGCATATCCCAGCGGCAGGAGATGGAGGAAACGACCGAGGAGGATTTCAACATGATCCTTCAGGCCAACCTCACATCCGCGTTTCTCTGTTCACAGGCGGTCATCCCGGGCATGCGCAAGCGCGGCTGGGGCCGGTTGATCTATGTGAGTTCCGGTGCAGCCTACAATGGCGGACGGGTCGGGGTGCACTATTCCGCGGCCAAGGGCGGTATGGAAGCGCTTTGCCGCGCCTACGCCCTGCGCATGATGGAAGAAGGCGTTACGGCGAACTGTGTCGCCCCCATCATGATCGAAACCGATATGAGCAGCACAGCGACCGAGACCAACAAGCGGTTCGCACCGCCCGTTGGTCGCGGTGGGCATGTCGATGAAGTGTCCACTACTGTCCTGATGCTGGCCACCAACGCCTACATGACCGGCCAGACCGTTCACATGAATGGCGGGTTGTACTTCAACTAGCGGGTCACCCCGAAATCCAGGCCAAGATCCAGTGCGGGTGCGGAATGGGTGATCCAGCCCGCCGAGATGATATCGACGCCTGACGCGGCGATGGCGGGCACCTGATCCGCGGTGATGCGTCCCGAGGCTTCCGACATGGCGCGACCGTCGATCATTGCGACGGCTTTGCGCAGCAGGTCCGGCCCCATATTGTCGAGCAGGATGGCGTCCACGCCTTCGTTGAGAGCTTCCTCAAGCTGTTCGAGCGTGTCGACCTCGACTTCGATCTTGACCATGTGACCCAGGCCCGACTTGGCGCTGCGGATAGCGGGACTTATGCCGCCTGCCAGCGCCACATGGTTGTCCTTGATGAGGATGCCGTCATCCAGACCGAAGCGATGACTGACGCCGCCGCCGGCGCGAACCGCGTGCTTCTCGAGCGCGCGAAGATTGGGCGTTGTCTTGCGGGTACAGGTGATCCGCGCCTTGTAGTTGCCCACGCCGGCGACCAGTTCGGCTGTCACCGTTGCAATCCCCGACAGATGGCTGATGAAGTTGAGCGCCGTGCGCTCTGCCGTGACGACGGCCTGCGCGGGACCTTTGATGTGCATGACCGGCTGGCCAGCTGCGACGACTGATCCGTCGGGTTGCAGGACCGAGATCTCGAACGAGTGGTCAACCAGCTCAAATGCGATACGGGCCGCTGCTGTGCCCGCAATCGTCCCAGGGCGGCGGGCGACCATGGCGCCGAAGAAACGGGCCTCGCGGGGGACCACGGCGGCTGTGGTGATGTCGCCTGCGCGTCCGAGGTCTTCGAGGAGGGCGGCGCGCACAATCGGCTCCACGAGCAGCGTGGGCAAAGGGGCAATGTCGGACATGGTCTGGTTCCCGGCTGGTCAGCGAATTTCAAGCATGCGTTCAACCGCACGGCGGGCCGGCGCAATGAGCGCGGGGTCGATCACGATCTCCTGACCCATGGTTTCCAGGCTGTGCCGGATTTTGGGCAGGGTGATCAGCTTCATGTGCGGGCACAGATTGCACGGCCGGACGAACTCGATCTCGGGCAGTTCGGCTGCCACATTGTCGCTCATGGAGCACTCGGTCAGCAGCAGGACCTTGCCGGGGCGTTCGCTTTTGACGTGGTTGATCATCTGGGCTGTGGAGCCCACGAAGTCGGCTGCGGCAAGAACATCGGGCGGGCATTCGGGATGGGCGATGACGACCAGCCCCGGGACCCCGGCGCGATAGGCCTGGATTTCGGAAGGCGTGAAACGCTCATGCACTTCGCAATGGCCTTTCCACGCGATGATCTCGACATCGGTCTGCCCGGCCACATAGTTGGCGAGGTATTCGTCGGGCAGGAACAGCACACGATCAGTCCCGAGTGACTCGACCACCGCGACCGCGTTCCCCGACGTGCAGCAGATGTCGGATTCGGCCTTCACTTCAGCCGAGGTGTTGACGTAGGTCACGACAGGTACGCCCGGATAGGTTTCGCGCAACAACCGGATATCGGCGCCGGTGATCGAATCCGCCAGTGAACACCCGGCGTTCATGTCGGGGATCAGAACCGTCTTTTCCGGGTTCAGCAATTTGGCGGTCTCGGTCATGAAGTGAACACCGCACATGACGATGCAGTCGGCCTGGGTGTTGGCGGCTTCGCGCGCGAGGGCGAGGGAGTCGCCGACAATATCGGCCACGCAGTGAAAGATTTCCGGGGTCTGGTAATTGTGCGCCAGAATGACCGCGTTCTGCTCTTTCTTGAGGCGCAGGATCGCATCGATTTCGGGTGCAAAGACCGGCCATTCCATTGCCGGAATAACCGTTTTGACCCGCTCGAAGACCGGCGACATGCGCGCGGCGACCGCGTCGGAAAAGACCGGATCGGGCGTGGTGGGTGAAACCGTCAGTGTCATCGAAATAATCTCCGAATGAGAATATGGATAAGCCGAAAAAATGCCGGACACGAGAGGAACGGCTGATCAGCTTAGACTGATATTGAGTATAACGGGCGAGGTCAAGCCGTTATGAACAATGTCACGTCCACGAAATGCGCAAAACATCAGGTCTTGCGCGGCCTGCCAGGGGGGAGACCCACCCCCGTTCCGGGGTGTTCGCGCAGGATGTCGCGCCGGAATCGCAGCAGGCGGGCCGGGCGCCCGCCGGTGTTTGACGTCACCGCCCCGGTTTCCTCGACCAGTCCCTGATGCTCGACCAGGCGGCGGAAATTCGGTTTGTGGAGTTCCACACCCGCGAGTGCTTCCACGGTGCGTTGCAATTGCAGGAAGGTGAAGCGCGGTTGCATCAGTTCGAAGACGACCGGGCGGTATTTGATCTTGCCACGCAGGCGCGAAATCCCCGTTGCAAGTATGCGCCGATGGTCCGAATACAGGCTTTCGGCCTCTGTGAGTGCGGCTTCGCGTGGCGCCCAGCAGGCTGCGCCGTCGCGATGGGCTTCGGGCACAAGGCCGATTTCATAGAGCAGCTCGTAGCGCTCCAGGACGAGTTCCTCGTTCCAGCGGTCGCCGGCCGCTCCGAACGCGGCCCGGGCGCGGCTCTCCCGGTCCTCTCGCTCGTCGCGCGGGGCTTCGGCGATCCAGCCCGCGATGCCTTCACGGATCCGCGTCATCACCTGTGGCGCACCGGCCCGCATATCCTCCCAGGGAAAGAACCGGTACCAGCTCTGCCAGGCGATATCATCGCCCTGTCGTGCGCGGGTTTCACGGACCAGCGCGAGATAGCCGATGGACAACGACCGGCTCGTCTGGCCGCGCGCGCTGGCGTGCCGGTTGGCATCTCCGAAAGTGTAGAGCTGTTCGACATAGCCCAGACTGTGTCCGGTCAATTCCTCGACCCAGCTCCGCAAGCCCGCCTCGATGGTTCTGTGCCGTGGCTCCAGCGGCCCTGACGGCAGCGAGGGCAGGAGGTCGCCGCCGATCTGGCGCAGGAGCACAAGCGGGCCGTCCGGGGACGCAGCCACGATGACGGCACTCAGGTCGACTGTCGCGGCGTCCTGTCCGGACCCGCTGGCTGATCGACCTGCTGATCGACCGGCGCGGCTCATGCAATGACCTTTCCGGGCATGGTTGTTCCCCTGCTTTTTGCCAGCGCTGGTTTGCGCGGGTCTTGATCGATTTGTGGGCGACTGTTTCCCGCAGGGCAAGGGACTTGTCGAATCACACCGGCTGGCGCGGTCCGGGCCGGGTGATACCCTTTGGTGAATTTTTCACCGGAGATTGATATGCCGCCCAAAGCCGTTCTGCCCACACCCGACCCGTCAAAAACCCTGTCGACCGCCAACCCGGAGCTGCGCAAGACCGTGTCGGTCGGGGATGCCGAGATGGCCTATATCGATATCGGGGAGGGGGATCCGATTGTCTTTCTGCACGGGAACCCGACCTCGTCGTTTCTGTGGCGTGACGTCATTCCCCATGTTGAAGGCATGGGTCGAATCATTGCGCCGGACTTCATCGCCCATGGCTGGTCCTCGACATCGGGGCATGATGGCTACCGGTTTCAGGACAATATCGACTATTTCGATGCCTTCTTCGACGCACTGAACCTGACCAAGAATGTCATCCTCGTGATTCACGACTGGGGTGCCGCGGTCGGATTCTATCGCGCTGCGCGGTTCCCGAAACAGATTCAGGGGATCGCCTATATGGAGGCGATGGTCTGGCCGCGCCACTGGAGTGACATTCCCAAAGAACGGGTTGGAGCGTTCAAGAATTTCCGCACGCCGGAAGGCGAGAAGGCGGCGTTGGAGAGGAATCTGTTCGTGGAGATGATGCTGTTCGAGCGCGGCATCATTCGCGATCTCTCCGAGGCGGAGAAAGAGGTCTACCGCTATCCCACCAACCGCCCGGGTGGCACCAGGGCTCCCAGCATCATCATGCCCAATGACATTCCGTTCGATGGTGAACCGGCTGACAACCATGAGCTTGTGAAGTTCTATGCCGACTGGCTGGTCGAAACCGAGACGCCCAAGCTCTTCATCAATGCCGATGAGGGACATGGTCTGGCTGGTGCCGCGCGCGAACATGCGCGGACCTTCAAGAACCAGACAGAGGTCACGGTGCATGGGTGCCACTACATGCAGGAGGACTGCCCTGATGATTTTGGTGCTGCGGTTGCCGGTTTCGTCAAGCAACTGCGCGGCTGAGGCACGCGCTCAGGCGGACTGGAGCTGCTTGGGCCGGACAAAGGCGGTCAGCCGGCCACCTTCTGCCGACATGGTGCGCCAGTTCTCGCCACTGAGCTCGATCACGGCAAGTCCGGCCGGTGGAAAGCCAAGTTCGAGGCTGTCCATCGCGACCGTATCAGAACCCGGGCCTGACATCAGGCGGCTGAGCGACTCCAGACCGGGGTTGTGGCCGATCACCAGGGCGCAGTGGATGTCTTCCGGGATTTTCTCGATTGTGGCGAGGAGCGTGCCCGGCGAGGCGAGATAGAGGTCCCGCACGGCCTGCGCCGCGACGGCTCCCGGAAGTCCCTTGCGGACAATTTCGCAGGTTTGCGAGGTTCGAACCGCGTCGGAAAACAGGATACGTTCGGGTATCCGGTCATACGCGACCATCCAGCTTGCAACGGCCTTGCTGTCGTTCTGTCCGCGCGGGCTGAGGAACCGGTCAAAATCATTTTGATCTTCGCTGTCCCAGCCTGATTTACCGTGCCGCATGAGGAGGAGGCGTTTCATGTACTTGCCTTGTCTGGACTGCCCGATTCTTGGGGTTCAGGTTGCATGCCAGAGAGCCGCTGCGCAAGATGTCACGCCGATTTCCGGTCGCCATGAAGCGCTGTGAAAATATATTTTGCTGCACTGCGAGATGGACGTTGACAGGGACCCCCGTATCCCTATATCAACCGCCCATAGACACGACGGGTTTGTGACACTCCGGTGAAACAGACAAGTCAGTCGGAATGGGTTGTAAAAAAACTTTTCAATCTCGTCGAAAAAGCATTTGACTTGATTGGTTCGTGGTCGTACAACCCGCCCTCGCCGCCCAGTAAGGGTCTTCGGTCCCGTCGGGGCGGCTCTGCAAAATGCCAAAGTTTTCGCGCCCTGTATTGGAGCGATAGGCATCTGCGCTGTTGGACATTGTGAATACCTGAAAGAAGGGATGCGCAGGCGGCGGTTCGTGATATTTTACGTTCGCTTGCACGCGCATTCTTGGAATGTAAACGAGGTACATTAAGTTGTGCCTCGCTTGTGCTAAGTAGACGCTTCTAGTCAACCTGACTGGATGGACTTCGGTCCTGAACGTCGGGGGAATCAACTTGAGAGTTTGATCCTGGCTCAGAGCGAACGCTGGCGGCAGGCTTAACACATGCAAGT
>JAURLR010000255.1 GCA_030831135.1 Alphaproteobacteria bacterium | reverse complement strand
GGCGGGGGGAATTGCGCACGATTTTAACAACCTGCTGACTGCAATTTCGGGCCATTGTGACCTTTTGCTCCTGCGCCACACGGCCGAGGATCCCGCCTATCCCGATCTGATCCAGATCCACCAGAACGCTAACCGTGCGGCGGCACTTGTCGGTCAGTTGCTCGCCTACTCTCGCAAGCAGACCCTAAAGCCTGAGCGATTGGATCTTGAGGATCTGCTGTCCGAACTGACCCATCTGCTGAACCGCCTCGTTGGCGAACGCATCAGCCTGCGGCTGAGTCACGGCAGCGGGTTGCAGACCATTCGTGCGGATCGGCGCAAGCTGGAACAGGTGATGATGAACCTTGTCGTCAACGCCCGAGATGCCATGCCTGAGGGGGGAACAATCCGGATCGAGACCGAGGCGCTGTACTTGCGCGACGACTTGCGTCGCGACCGTGCGCTGGTGCCGGCGGGCGATTACGCGCTGATCCGCGTCAGCGACACCGGCTGCGGCATCGCGCCGGACCGTTTGCAGAAAATCTTTGAGCCGTTTTACACCACCAAGAAAACCGGCGAGGGTACCGGCCTTGGCCTGTCGACGGTCTACGGCATCATCAAGCAATCAGGTGGCTTCATTTTCGTCGATTCGACCGAGGGCGAAGGCTCGACGTTCCAGCTTTATTTCCCCATTCACAAAGGGATGGACGGGGAGGAGTCCCTGCCCAAGGCAGAGGCAAAGGCCAATCTCTCGATGCGCCCGGGTGAGGGGGTTGTGCTTTTGGTCGAGGATGAGGCGCCGGTGCGCGCTTTTGCGAGCCGCGCCCTGCGGATGCGCGGCTATACCGTGTTGGAGGCCGAAAGCGCCGAAGAGGCTCTGCAGATGCTGGAGGATCCTCGGCTTGAGGTGGATATCTTTGTCACCGATGTTGTGATGCCGGGCATGGATGGGCCGTCTTGGGTTAAGCAGGCCCTTGAAGACCGCCCAGATGTGAAGGTGATCTTCGTGTCAGGTTATGCCGAGGATGCACTGTCCGAAATGCAGGCGCGGATTCCGAATTCGGTTTTCCTACCGAAACCCTTCTCGCTCTCTGACCTTGCGGCGACGGTGCAGGGCCAACTCCTGCACTGAACCGCCACGTCACGCCCGGGCCAGCCCTTCATACAAAGCGAAATCTGCAGCGCAAACCTCGCGCAGTCGCGCCTCGAGCGGGGCAGAGAGGTTGGTATTGCCCAAAGGCGACACATTCAGCCGTGGTAAGATGATCTCGCAGCCGAGCCGATCTTCCAGAAACTCCAGAAAACCGCTTAAGTCCTCATAGCGGAACAGCCGATCCACCCGCGCGGGCCCGGTTCCTCCCAGAAATTCGGCCTGCGAGCCGACATCGGCGTAGCTCGGACGGGGGCCGGGGGCGCAATAGGCGTGCACGAAGTCATCAAAACTTATCCCGCGCGTTGAACGGTCCTGCTCGACATCGTCGCGCTGGCCGTCGCGATACCAGCTGCCCAACCAGTCCTTGGGATCGCGCATCAGGGCTGCCACTTCAAACTCCGCCCCGGCGGCCTGTGCCAGATAGGGCTTCCAAAAGCTCGCGAATCGGGAAGCATCGGTGTGCTTCAGCGCGCGGGGCCGCTGGATCACCACAGCTGCCAGCCCGCCCAACGCCGACTCAATCGCAGTTGATGCAGTTTTCGGCGTCGCCAGAATCGCCAGTCTTTCCTGCCAGAACACCATCATGACGTCAGATCTTTCCCCGTTAAACCAAGCTAAACTGTCCGCAGCGCAAGAATTCCACCTCAAATACGCCCAAGCGGGCGGGCGCTAACTATTCCTTAATCATGCTGAGGAAAAGCTGGCAGGAAGAATTCGATTGAAATGTTCCTGTTTTGTATTCATATATCGAAAACAAAGCGGGAACATCCGGGCAATTGCCGCCGACGTGCGGTCATGTGATAAGGAGAACGGCAATGGTGGCGGTGGCGAACCTCCTCGAGTTGAACGGGAAGCAGGGCATGGACAAGGCAAAGGCGCTGGAAAGCGCGCTGGCACAGATCGAGCGGCAGTTTGGCAAAGGCTCGATCATGAAGCTGGGGCAGGACAACGCGGTGATGGACATCGAGGCGACCTCAACCGGGTCGCTCGGTCTGGATATCGCCTTGGGCATCGGCGGTCTGCCGCAGGGCCGGATCGTTGAGATCTACGGCCCCGAAAGCTCGGGCAAGACCACGCTGACGCTGCATGTGGTGGCCGAAAGCCAGAAGAAGGGCGGGGTCTGCGCCTTTGTCGACGCGGAACACGCGCTGGATCCGCAATATGCCAAGAAACTGGGCGTCAATCTGGATGAGTTGTTGATCAGCCAGCCCGACACCGGCGAACAGGCGCTGGAGATTGTCGACACGCTGGTGCGCTCGGGCGCGGTCAATCTGATCGTTGTCGATTCCGTGGCGGCCTTGGTGCCGAAATCGGAAATCGAAGGCGATATGGGCGACATGCAGATGGGCAGCCAGGCCCGCCTGATGAGCCAGGCGATGCGCAAGCTGACCGCCTCGATCGGGCGGTCGAACTGCATGGTGATCTTCATCAACCAGATCCG
>JAURLR010000254.1 GCA_030831135.1 Alphaproteobacteria bacterium | reverse complement strand
GGCCCTCGTGCTTCGTCAGGCTCAGCATGAGGGCCTCACCCTGAGCTTGACGAAGGGCGAGGCCCGGGAAATCTATTCTGCGCATGTAGGGGCGGGTTTTGAACCCGCCCGTCTGGTTCACCGGGAGTGTGCGACAGTGCGCTGATCCGGGCAACGGTTACGGACCCAAAGATGCGGGCGGGTTTGAAACCCGCCCCTACCGGCTGCAGAAATGCTTCGCTAAGCTGTCTGCGCCTTTTCTGGGGGGAACATGCCCGCACTTGCTTTTACACCCTGTGACCTGCCGCCCGAGGCCGAAGCGCTTCGTGGCGACGTGCGCGCGTTTCTGGCCGAGGAACTGTCCGGTTATCCGGCATCCGAGCGCGCCCGGTCCTGGGTCGGGTTCGATGCAGCCTTCTCGCGCAAGCTGGGCGCGCGCGGCTGGCTGGGCATGACCTGGCCCGAACCCTGGGGGCGGGGCGCCAGTGCGCTGGAGCGTTATGTGGTGATCGAGGAGCTGCTGGCCGCCGGTGCGCCGGTGGCCGCCCACTGGATCGCCGAGCGTCAGAGCGGGCCCTTGCTGCTGCGGTTTGGCACGCCCGAACAGCGCGAACGCATCCTGCCGGGTATTGCGGCCGGGCAGACCTATTTCTGCATCGGCATGAGCGAGCCGGATTCCGGTTCGGACCTCGCCTCGATCCGCTCCAAGGCTGTGAAGACGGTCGTGGATGGCGAGACCGGCTGGGTCGTGAACGGGCGCAAGGTCTGGACGACCTATGCCCAGAAATCCCATTACATGATCGCGCTGTTGCGTACCGGTGTTGCGGGCGAGAGCCGCCACGAGGGCACCACCCAGTTCCTGATCGATCTGTCGTCGCCCGGTGTGGAGGTGCGCCCGATCCGCAACATGATTGGCGATGAAGAGTTCAACGAGGTCACCTTCGACGATGTCTTCGTGCCCGCCTCCATGATGATCGGGGGCGAGGGCGAGGGCTGGCAGCAGGTCACCGCCGAACTGGCCTTCGAGCGAAGCGGCCCCGACCGGTTCCTGAGCGCCTTTGCCCTGCTGGGGGAGCTGGTGCGGTTCGTGGAAGGTCTGCCGCCGGGTTCTGCTGCCCATGGTCAGGTCGGCCGGCTCTATGCCCATCTGGCGACCCTGCGGCAGATGTCGATTTCGGTCGCGACCCGGCTGGATGCCGGCGAGGAGCCGTCGCTGGAAGCCTCGGTGGTCAAGGATATGGGGGTGACCTTCGAACAGTCGATCCCGGAGATTGCCCAGCAAATCCTGGGTGTTGCACCCCGGCTGGCGGCGGGTAGCGAGTTGGAAAAGTCACTGGCCTATGTGCAACAGGCCTGCGTCTCGTTCTCCCTGCGCGGCGGCACCACCGAAATCATGCGCGGCGTGATCGCCCGGGGGCTGGGGCTGCGATGATGTCGGAGAGTCGTGTGTGGCGCCTGCCTTTCCCCGTTCTCGTCACCCCCGCGAAGGCGGGGGTCCATAAACACGAGTGCTCAACGATCCAGGCATCGGTGTTTATGGATGCCCGCCCGTGCGGGCATGACGATTATATCGAAGAGAGCCGCCATGACCGATGAACGCAGCATGATCGCCGAGACCGCCGCGCGGCTGTTCGCGGCCCATCTCGATACGGCGACTTTCGCAGCGGCAGAGGCGGGCACATGGCCTGCCGCGCTCTGGGACGAGATTGCCGCCAATGGCCTCGACCGGGTGCTGGTGCCCGAGGATCAGGGGGGCATCGGCGGGGGTTGGGAAGATGCCTTTGAAATCCTGCTCGCTGCCGGGCGTCACGGCGCCCCGGTGCCGCTGGCCGAAACCATCGCGGCGAGCTGGCTGATCGCCCAAGCCGGGCTCGATGTGCCCGATGGTGTGCTGACACTGGCTGACGGAGAGCCGGTGGCGGTGTCGTCTGCGGGGATCATCACGGGCGCCTTGTCCCGGGTGCCCTGGGGCGCGTCGGCCAGCCGGATCGTGGCGCAGGCCATGGACGAGAATCCGGACAGGATCGCAGTGTTCTCGCCGGTTGGCGGGAAAGGGGCGCTTGACCACAATATCGGCCGCGATCCGCGCCACGCCATGCTGGTCGATGGCCTGACCGCGCAGACCGGTCCGGGTGGCAGTGTGATGGCCGTGGGTGCTCTGGTGCGGGCTTGTCAGATGGCCGGAGCTGTCGGGCGGGTGCTCGATTTGTGCGTCACCTATGCCGGGGAGCGGGTGCAGTTCGGGCGGCCCATCGGCCGGTTTCAGGCGATCCAGCAGCAACTGGCCCTTCTGGCGGGCGAGGCAGCGGCCGCCGATATCGCCGCCCGGTCGGCCTGCCGTGCGCTGGACCGGCGCGGGGACGCCTTTGTCGAGATCGCCACAGCCAAAATTCGCACTGGCGAAGCTGCGGGCAAGGCGGCGGCGATTGCGCATCAGGTGCATGGCGCGATCGGCTTCACCGATGAGCACCATCTGCACCATCTGACCCGGCGCTTGTGGTCCTGGCGCGCAGAATTCGGCGCCGAAAGCGTCTGGGCCACTCATCTGGGCAATCTGATCGCCGCACAGGGCGCAGGCCGCCTCTGGCCCGACCTGACGGCAAGGGGCTAGGCCACCTCCCTGTCGTCGTCCCTGCGCAGGTATGACGCGATGCCAGAACCCCGTCATGGCCGGACTTGATCCGGCCATCCACGTGGACATGTCCCTTGGCCCGTGGACGTGGATACCCGCAACAAGTGCGGGCATGACGGAAGAGGACATCACGGTCGCCAGATACAAGTCCTAGCATCCTTCGAGACGGGCCTTCGGCCCTCCTCAGGATGAGGGCCGAAGTAAACCCGCGATCCTCATCCTGAGGAGCGAGCAAGGCGAGCGTCTCGAAGGATGCTGGGATGGGGAGCAATCCAGTCCCTCCAATGTACCTCGTCTGGATTGCGCCGCTGCTGCGCGCCTCGCAATGACGGATAGGGCTTCAGGCCGCTTGGTCTGGGCCACTGGAGACGATAAGGTTTCGGGAACACTATTCGGGGGAACGCCGGTGCAGTTTGTCAGCTATGTGAACAAGGGACGTGCAACCTACGGCCTGGTGGTCGGAGAGGGCGTGGTTGATCTGGGTGCGCGCGGGCCGCATGCCAGCCTGAAAGCGGCGATTGCTTCGGGAAAGCTCATGTAGATCGGCGCGGCGGCGGCCGGTGAAACGCCGGACGCGTTGCTCGCCGACATTACCTTCCTGCCGACGATTCCCGACCCCGCCCATGTGTTCTGCGCGGGCAAGAACTACAAGGATCATGTGGCCGAAATGGGCTTCGAGATGCCCGAAAACCTCTCGCTGTTCCTCAAGGCCAACACCACCCTGTTCGGGCATCGCGGGCAGATGATCCGTCCGAAGGTTTCCGAATGCCTGGATTTCGAGGGCGAGCTTTGCGCCGTGATCGGCAAGGAAGCCCGGCACGTGTCGGAGGCCGATGCGCTCGACCATGTCGCCGGATACACGGTCATGGTCGATGGCAGCGTGCGCGACTTCCAGAAGCACTCGGTCACAGCGGGCAAGAATTTCGTTGCGACCGGGCCGCTGGGGCCGGTGATGACCACGGCCGATGAGATTCCCGATCCCTCGCAGCTGCACATCACCACCCGCCTGAACGGTGACGTGGTTCAGGATGCCGGGGTTGATCTGCTGATCTTCGACCTTCCCTACATCATTT
>JAURLR010000253.1 GCA_030831135.1 Alphaproteobacteria bacterium | reverse complement strand
TCGCCCGGTTCAGCCCGGTCTGGCGCGCCACCCTGGCCAACGGGATAGGGTTTTCGGCCTGTCCCACGCATTCGAGAATCGCAAAGGACCGCTCGGCGGACTGGTTCTCGTAGCGCGTGGTTGCCATAGGTGCAGAAGGTCTCAGGCGTCCCGGTATTCACGGACCAGCGGCTCACGCCGCGTCAGCCACCAGCCATATTGCTGGGGCCAGTCCGAAAAATCAGGATCGGCGCCCAGAGCATAGGCTGCATGACGCGCCCAATAAGGGTCGAACAGGGCCTCGCGCCCGATCGCCACCAGATCGGCCAGCCCGTCGCTGACGATCTGTTCGGCCTGCGCAGCATGCAGCACCAGACCGACAACCATCGTCGTGATATCAGCCTCGGTCCCGATACGGGAGGAATAGGCGGTGCGGAAACCCAGCGGCTGCTTGCCCTGGGCGGCGGTCGCGGTGCCCGAAATGCCGCTCGACGAACAATCCACCACATCGACCCCACGCGCCTTGAGTTCACCCGCCAGCGCCACGGAATCATCCAGCTGCCAGCCTTCGGTCACGCCATCGGAATCGACCGAGGAAATCCGCACAAAGAGCGGCTTGTCCGCAGGCCAGACCGCCCGGACCTTTTCCGCCGTCTCCAGCGAGAACCGCATCCGCCCCGCGCGGTCGCCGCCATAGGCATCGTTGCGCTGGTTCGAGGTCGGCGAGAGAAACGAATGCGCGAGATACCCATGGGCAGAATGGATTTCGAGCACCTCAAAACCCGCATCCACCGCGTGTCCCGCTGCCGTGGCGAACCGGTCCTGAATGTCATGAATCTCCGCGACCGAAAGTTCGCTCGGCATCAACCAGCCCTCGCGGACCGGCTCGGCACTGGGGGCGACAACATCCCAGGGCAATTCGCCCCGCGCGGCATCACCATCATCCATCGGGCCGTTGCCATCCCAGGGGCGTTGCATGCTTGCCTTGCGTCCGGCATGGGCAATCTGGATCGCGGGCAAGGCGCCGTGACGGGAGATGAAGGACGTCACCGGCTTGAGCGCGGCGGCGTGATCTGCAGACCAGATACCGAGATCGCCATGGGTGATCCGGCCGCGCGGTTCGACCGCCGCAGCTTCGGTAAACACGGCAGCCGCCCCACCCAGTGCGAACTGACCCAGATGAGCCTGATGCCAGTCATTCGCGATACCGTCCTGGGCCGAGTAGGTACACATCGGTGAAATGACGACGCGGTTCTTGAAGGTCGCATCGCGCAGGCGCAGCGGCGTGAACAAGGCGGTTTTCTGCGGATCGGATTCGGTCAATTTCATTCCCCCGGGGTTGATCGGCAAGTCTAACCCAGCGCAGCCGGATGGGCCTAGCATCCCAACGCCTCCAAAGGCGTTACTTATCCGGCGCATGAAACAGCTTCAGCAGTTTCATCAGGCCCACATCCCGCTCCTCGGCCAATTGACCAATTGAACGCCCCCGCGCTTCGACGTCGATCCCGTCGATGATCTTCTGCTTGACCGCGTCGGTCAGTTTCGGATCACCCAGTGCTTCCCAACGGCGTTCCTGGCTCGGGCCAAGAATTTCCAGATAGCGCACAATGCCACCATCGCCTCCGCCAAGGTGAAAGGTCATGTGCGGACCCATGACCGCCCAGCGCAAGCCAGGACCGCCGGTGATCGCCTTGTCGATATCATCGACCGTGGCATATCCCTCGGCGACAAGGTGAACCGCCTCGCGATAGAGGGCTGCCTGCAGGCGATTGACCAGATGGCCGGGAATTTCTGCCCGCAACCGGATCGGGGTCTTGCCGATTTCGGTGTAGAACGCCATTGCCTTGTCGATGGCCCAGCTCTCGGTCTGCTTTCCGCCACCCACCTCAACCACCGGCATCAGATGCGGCGGGTTGAACGGGTGTCCCAGAACAATGCGCTCGGGATGGGCAGCCTTGTGCTGGAACTCCGAGACCGGCAACGCGGTCGAACTGGAGGAAATCACCACATCGGGCGCGATGTCACGGTCGATCTCGGCCATCAGGTTTGCCTTGATCGCGGCATCCTCCGGCCCGTTCTCCTGCACGAAATCGACACCATCGAGCGCTTCCCCGATCCTGTCGTAACAATACAGATTGTCGAGGGAGGCCCCGTCGGCCAGCCCAAGCTCTTCCATCAGCGGCCAGGCCCGGGCCACGAAGGCCGAGACATTCTCGGCGTAGCCATCCAACGGGTCCCAGCACCGGACCTTCAGGCCACGGGCCAGAAAATACACAGCCCAGGATGAGCCGATGGTTCCCGCACCGACGATCCCGACCGTGGAGACCGTCCGGGGTTCAGCCACCAACCGGCGTCCCGGCAATCCCGCTGCGCAAATCCTTGCAGGTGAAGAAGTGGCAATCCTCTTGCGGCGAGACCGTTACCGTGTGAACGGTGTTGGCCGGGATATAGATCAGCTGCCCCGGTCCGACATCGGATTCCTGACCATCCACGGTGGCGTGCAGATTTCCCGACAAGATATAGATCCACTGCTCGTTGGGATGGGTGTGCGGCGCGGATGTCTGTCCGGCAGGCAGGTTCATGACACCCACCTGAGTCAGTTCCCCTTCCACCACGGGTCCGAATGTCTCGGCATATCCGGGGCCGGCGTCCAGCCCCTTGAGCGCGGCCACATCAAACACATAGGCCCCGTCGCCCGCCTTGTAGGCACCTTCCGTCTTGGTCTGCGTATTGGTCATGTTTTCCTCCATATTGAGGGCACAGACTACACCGGTTTCCATACGGAATTCGACCCTCAGTGAGATTCATTTCAACCGGAAATTGAAAATTTCAAACCATTTTCGTTCCAATTCCCGAACTTAACGCCGTGGTTTCAAGATCAAGCTTTGTCGGCTTTTTAGGCGACAGTGTTTGTTGTCAGGCCCCGGTCAAAACTATCCTCCACCCGAACAAACACACGGCATCAGGCCCGGTCAGGAGACACCATGAACATTCTTGCGCTGACATCCCAAAAGGGCGGTTCGGGAAAGACAACGCTGGCCGGGCATCTTGCGGTGGCAGCAGAACGCGAAGGTGCTGGCCCGGTCGCGTTGATCGACACCGACCCCCAGGGCAGCCTGACCGACTGGTGGAACGAGCGGCAGGCAACAACCCCGGCCTTTCTCAGCGCCTCCATCGCCACCCTCTCGCGAGATCTCGACCGGGCCCGCGATCTCGGGTTCCAGCAGGTCATCATCGACACACCGCCCGCCATCACCGACATGATCGAACATGTGATCGCCTTGTCAGACCTCGTGGTCATTCCCACGCGGCCCAGTCCCCACGACCTGCGCGCGGCGGGCACCACGATCTCCATGGTCGAGGCGGCCGGCAAATCACTGGTCTTCGTCATCAACGCGGCCAACCCCCGGGCGCGGATCACCGGAGAGGCCGCCGTCGTCCTGTCTCAACACGGCACGGTCGCGCCGGTGACCATCCACCAGCGCACGGATTTCGCATCCAGCATGATCGACGGCCGTACGGTCATGGAATTGCCGCGCGCAGAACGCTCATCTCACGAAATCAAGTCACTCTGGGCATATCTGCAAAACCGGCTCCACAGGACCGCGAGCACGACGGTCATGCCCAACAGCTTTGCCCGGCTGGGCGGGGCAGCAAGCCGACCATCGGTCGAGCCGCCCGCGCTGCGGAGCGACGCATGATGCATGAAGGATTGCTGGCACGGAAAGGTGAAGCGAACCCGGCCACGACCCATCACGGCGGTGAGTCGCGATTTCAGTCCCGGCGTGTCGTGGTCCTGCCCCCGATCGCGTTGCATC
>JAURLR010000252.1 GCA_030831135.1 Alphaproteobacteria bacterium | reverse complement strand
GGCCGATTTCACGACGACCGGTAAAGCCCATACGACCGGCCTCACCCACCGAATAGGGCGGGAAGTTGTAGTGCAGCATGAAGTGCTGGCGATACTCACCTTCCAGCGCATCGATGATCTGCTCATCCTGCCCGGTACCCAGTGTGGCCACGACAAGACCCTGGGTCTCGCCGCGGGTGAACAGGGCCGAACCATGGGAACGGGGCAGCACCGAGATCTGGCAGTCGATCGGACGCACGGTCTTGGTGTCGCGGCCATCGATGCGGTTGCCCGTGTCGATGATGTCGCGGCGAACCACGTCCTTCTCCAGCGTTTTCAGAGGACCGCCGGCAAGAGCCTGCTCTTCCTCGGACAGCTGCGCCATGATGGAGTCCTTGGCCGCAGCGACTTTCTCCTGACGGGCCAGCTTGTCCTTCTCGGTATAGGCCTCACGAATGGCGGCCTCACCCAGCTTGCGAACCTTCGCTTCGAGATCAAGAATCTCCTGCGGGGTTTCACTGATCGCACGCGGCTCTTTCGCAGCGCGCTCGGCCACGGAAATGATCAGGTCGATCACTTCCTGATAAGCCTTGTGACCGAACACGACTGCGCCGAGCATGACTTCCTCGGAAAGCTCATGGGCTTCGGATTCGACCATCAGCACGCCTTCCGACGTACCCGCGACAATCAGATCCAGTTCGGACTCGACCAGCTGGTCGGCGGTCGGGTTGAGGACGTAGTCCCCGTCGATGTAGCCGACACGGGCCGCGCCGATCGGGCCCATGAAGGGAAGTCCCGAAATCGTCAGGGCGGCAGACGCACCGATCAGTGCCGCGATGTCCGGATCGTTCTCCAGATCGTGGCTGACGGTGGTGCAGATCACCTGGGTCTCATTGCGATAGCTCTTGTGGAAGAGCGGGCGGATCGGACGGTCGATGAGGCGGGAGGTCAGAACCTCTTTCTCGGTCGGGCGGCCTTCGCGCTTGAAGAAGCCACCGGGGATCTTGCCCGCGGCGTATGTCTTCTCCTGATAGTGAACCGTCAGCGGGAAGAAATCGATCCCTTCCTTGGGCTTGTGCTGGCCGACGGCCGTGCAAAGCACTGAGGATTCACCATAACTGACGAGAACGGCCCCGTCGGCCTGTCGGGCAATACGCCCGGTTTCGATGGCGAGCGTGCGCCCGCCCCATTCAATTTCCTTACGGACAATGTCAAACATCGTCTATCTCCAACCTGCGTCACCTGACCAGGCCTATCCCGGATCAAATGCCCCGTGCCCTCGGGGTCATCGCGCCGTCACGCAGCAAATCTGTTTTGACGACGAGTTCGCGGACCTTCCGCGCGAGCAAGCACCCGGGATACCGAATTGCATCCCGTGGTGCCTCGTATTGGTGCCGGTTATCCGGCACCTTCGTAGAGAGAGGAGCTCCGCAATTAGCGGCGGACGCCCACACGCTCGATCAGGCTGCGATAGCGCGCTTCATCCTTGCGCTTCACATAGTCGAGCAAACGCCGACGCAAACCCACCATCTGGAGGAGTCCGCGACGCGAATGATGATCTTTTGCATGAGTCTGCAGATGCCCGGTCAGGTTGTTGATCCGTTCTGTGAGGATCGCGACCTGGACTTCGGGGGACCCGGTGTCACCCGGCTTGGTTTCATATTCTTTGATAAGTTCGGTTTTACGCTCAGCCGTAATCGACATGGCAGACTTTCTCCCGGCATCAGAGGTTTAAAACGCGGACCGGACGGATTTGAATTCCGTCAACGCGGACCAACGCCACGGGCGTTGTCGCTTCAAGAACAAGGACGATACCGTCGTCCCCGGCACTCGCAATCCGTTCCTTGTCCTGCGGTCGCAGGATGGGAACCGCCTGCCCATTCCGAAGCATGTCAGCTTCACGTTCCGACAAGGCCAGCGCCGGGATGCCGTCCAGCGCGGTCTCAACCGGTAACAATATGGATGAGGCGGCGGCACTATGGCCAAGTTCCTCCAGCTTTTCCAGAGAAATCGAAGCCGATTCATCGAAAGGACCAACGCTCATCCGGCGCAGATCCGACAGGTGTCCGCAGGTACCCAGCGCAATCGCCAGATCGCGCGCCAGCGCCCGCATATAGGCACCCTTCCCCGAGGTCACCGTGAAGCGTGCCTGATTTTCGTCGATAATCTCGAGCAGCGCAAAATCATGGACATCGATGATTCGCGAGGCGAGGACGAAGTCTTCCCCCGCGCGCGCCTTGGCATAGGCACGTTCCCCGTCGATCTTGATCGCCGAAAACGCCGGAGGCACCTGTTCGATGGCCCCGACAAAGGCCGGAAGCGCGGCCTCGATGCCAGCCCGGTCAGGGCGCACATCGCTGGTTTCGACGATTTCGCCATCGGCATCATCAGTGGTGGTGCGTGCGCCCCAATGGACCGTGAAGGCGTAACGTTTCGAGCTGTCGGTCACATAGGGCATGGTCTTGGTGGCTTCCCCCAACGCGATGGGAAGAATACCCGTGGCCGAGGGGTCAAGCGTCCCCGCATGGCCAAGCTTGGCCGCACCGGTGGCGCGGCGCACCGCATTCACGCAGGCCGAGGAGGTCATGCCGGCCGGTTTGTCGAGATTGATCCAGCCGCTGATCGCAAGACCCTTGCGCTTGCGGCCCATCAGGACGGGTCCGTGCCACGGTCGGGATCGGCATCCGGTTCAGGCGTGTCGCCCACCAGGTCACGCTGAACGGCCGGACTGTGCATGATGCGATCAATCCGGGTGGCTTCGTCGAAGCTCACATCGTGAACGAAATGCAGCGTCGGCAGATATTTGAGTTTCACGGTGCGGGCCAGCTGGCCGCGCAGATAGGCCGACGCCCGCTTGAGGGCTTCGACCATCGAATCGGCGTCACCTTCCAGGGGCAGCACAAACGCCGTCGCATTGCGCAGATCGGGACTGATACGAACCTCGGTCACGGTGATCACCCGACCGGCCAGATCGGGATCACGAAACGCGGCGCGCAGCATGATCTCCGACAGGGCGTGCCGGATTTCCTCGCCCACGCGCAATTGCCGCTGGGACGGTGCCTTGCCGTTTCGGTCCTTGGTGGCGCGACGTGCCATTGGGAAAATTACCCGCCGTAACAGCTCTTAGGTATCAAGCTTGCGTGCGATCTCCTGCACCTCGTAGCACTCGACGACATCGCCGGTCTGGATATCGTTGAAGTTCTCCAGCGCGATACCGCATTCGTAGCCGTTCTGCACTTCGCGGACATCGTCCTTGAAGCGACGCAGCGTCCCGAGCCGTCCTTCATGCACGACCACGCTGTCACGCATCAGGCGAACCTTAGAGTCGCGGCGGATCAGACCATCGGTCACCATGCAACCCGCGACCTTGCCAACCTTGGAGACGTTGAAGACTTCGCGAATTTCCGCAGAGCCCAGCAGGTTCTCCTGGATCGTCGGAGACAATTCGCCTTCCAGCATGGCGCGGATATCGTCGACCACGTTGTAGATGATGTTGTAATAGCGGATTTCGACCTGATCGCGCTTGGCCTGATCACGGGCCTGCGGAATCGCACGCACGTTGAAGCCGATCAGCAGACCGTTGTTGACGGTGGCCAGAGAAACGTCGGATTCCGTGATGCCACCGACACCCGCATGGAGCACCTGCACCTTCACTTCATCAGTCGACATGTTGTTCAGCGCACTGACAATGGCTTCCACCGAACCCTGCACGTCACCCTTGATGATAACAGGTACCTGGGCGGCTTCACCGGCCTGGATCTGCTGGAACATCTCGTCCAGCGAGCCACGCGCACTGGCAGCGGCGCGCAGGTCACGAATGACATCCTGACGGTATTCCACGATCTCCCGCGCACGGGCATCGCTGTTCACCACGGCGAAATCATCACCGGCCTGCGGCGCGCCGTTGAGGCCAAGCACCTCCACCGGCTCGGACGGTCCAGCTGACTTGATGTTCTCGCCACGGTCATTGATCAGCGCACGGACACGGCCCCATTCGGCACCGGCCACGAAGATATCGCCCACATTGAGCGTTCCGCCCTGCACCAGTACGGTCGCAACAGCACCACGCCCGGCTTCCAGCTGGGCTTCGATCACGGCACCAAAGGCCGCACGATCGGGATTGGCGGTCAGTTCGAGAAGTTCGGCCTGCAGCGAAATCGCCTCGGTCAGATTTTCCAGACCGGCCCGGGTCTTGGCCGAGACCTCGATCACCTGAATGTCACCACCCATATCCTCGGAAACGAGTTCATGGGAGAGGAGCTCGTTCTTGATTCGGGACGCATCAGCAGCCGGAAGGTCCATCTTGTTGACGGCCACGATGATCGGCACCTTGGCGGCGCGGGCATGGTTGATCGCTTCTGCCGTCTGGGGCTGCACACCGTCATCGGCGGCCACCACAAGAATCACGATATCGGTGACATTGGCACCGCGC
>JAURLR010000251.1 GCA_030831135.1 Alphaproteobacteria bacterium | reverse complement strand
GCAGCCTCTGCATCTGCGGGATCATGGGTGACCAGAAGGGTCGGGATGGCATTGGCTTTGGCGTGGGCGAACACGAACTCGCGGACCCGCGCACGCAGGTCGGCATCGAGTTTCGAGAACGGCTCATCCAGCAAAAGGGCTTTGGCGCCGGACAATAAGGTCCGCATCAGGGCGACCCGTGCCCGTTGTCCACCCGACAGGGTGGCGGGGTCACGATCCGCCATGCCGGCCAAGTCGGCGTCTTCGAGTGCGGAGTTGATCAGGCTCTGACGTTGCGCCCGGCCGCGAATCTCTGCCGGAATTCCGAATGCCAGATTGTCCCCGACCGACAGATGCGGGAACAGAAGATCATCCTGAAAGAGGATGCCGATATGGCGTTCTTCGGGTGGCAGCGCGCGTAACGACGTGCCGTTGAGTTCCACCTCTCCCACCGGCGCGAAAACCGGCTCGAGGGTTCCGCAGATATAGGCGAGGAGCGAGGATTTTCCGCACCCGCTTGGCCCCATGACGGTGGCAGCCCTTCCCGGCTCGACGGTCAGTGTCAGGGGCGCAAAGAGTGGTGCATCTTCAAGGGATAGCGATATATCCCGAAGTTTAAGCGCACCGTTTTCGTTCTGGGCCATCGGGGTTGGGTCCGGGGTCGGAGACATGAAGACATTCCACAATACCGGCCCGCGCCCGCCGGTAAAGAGATGATCCATGTGTTGCCTGAATGTCAGTTCTGCGACGGCTGGCTTTACGGGGCAGGTGTTGAGCAGATATGACAAGGTTCCGCTGCGGTTATTCAGGCGGGAGTATTTGTGTTTTGGCGGTGAAGATGTCGCAAGAGAATGAGAGCCAGACCGGAATTCGCTGGCTGCCGCTGATCATGCTGATCGTGCTCGGGGCGTTCTGGGGTGCCAATCCGAGCTATTCCAAGGCGCTGGCCGCGAGCCAGTTGTCCCCTGCAGCGGTGGTGTTCTGGCAGACATTCCTCGCCGGTGTGCTGCTGAGCCTTGTGTGTCTGGTGCGCGGCAAGCCTGTTCCCCTCACCCGTCGCGCGATCATCTATTACCTCGTCATCGGACTTGTCGGGATCGACATCTCCTATATGACAATGGTGTTCGTGACCAAATACGTGACGGCTGGCTACGCCTCCGTCGTGATCCTGCTGTCACCGGTTCTGACCTACATCTTCGCCACGCTGTTTCGTCTGGAGAAGATCAACCCGGTTCGCGCGATCGGGATTGCCATTGGTTTCATGGGCGCCGGGCTTCTGGTCTTTCCCAAAGGCAGTTTGCCCTCTCCCGATCTCCTGCCGATTGCCCTGATGGCCTTCATAATCCCGACCGGGTTTGCCGCAGCCAATATCTATTCCGAGTGGGGCCGTCCGAAAGGCGCCGACAACGAAGCCCTTGCCGTGGGAACCATGTTTGCGGCTGCCGGGGGTGCGCTGATTGTTGCCAGTATTGACGGGACATTTCATCCGATCTGGGATGCACCGGGTCAGCGTGATCTCATTCTGCTGGCGCATGCCTGCTCGACCGCGATTGCATTTATGCTGTTCTACCGGATCGTGATGATCGCGGGCGCGGTCTATCTCAGCCAGGTCGGCTATCTCGGCACGCTGTTTGGTGTGGCCTGGGGGATCGTCATTTTCGGCGAATCCACGACGATCTGGTTCTGGGTTGCCATCCTCGTCGTGGGTGTCGGTGTGGGTCTGGTCAATCTCGGCAAGCGCAAGAAAAGCTGAGACCCGCTATGGCTGCGCCCGAGACTGCTGAACCGTCCAAGCCGCGAACCACCCATCGTCTGCTGCCGATCGGGTTGTTGGTTCTTTTGGGGTGTGTTTGGAGTCTGGGGCCTTCGGCGGCGAAGTTTGCCGCGATCAACGGAGTCCCGCCCATCGGGATGGTCTTCTGGCAAACCTTCATTGCAGGCACGCTGCTTTGGCTGATCTGTCTGATCTGGCGCATTCCCGTTCGCCTGGAACGAAAATACCTTGGCTATTACGGCGTCATGGGGTTTGTCGGTGTCGCATTGCCGAACACCAATATGGTCTTCGTGATGCGGGACCTGCCGGCGGGACTGATGTCGGTTCTGATCGTGACAGCACCGCTCCTGACATATCTGATCGCGCTGACCGTGCGCCTGGAGCATTTCCGTTGGATGCGCGCGGGCGGGGTCCTGCTCGGCCTTGCGGGTGTTGCTGTTCTGGTGCTGCCGAAGGGCAGCCTGCCATCGCCCGATCTGCTGCCGCTTGCGCTGCTGGCGATTGTGACCCCGGCCCTTTGGGCGGCCTCCAACGTGTTCGCGGAAGTCGCGCGTCCGAAGGCCGGGAACAACATCGCACTTGCCATGGGCACGATGTATGTCGCGGCGGCCACGAGCTTGATCATGGCGCTCGCCACCGGGTCCTTTCATGACATCTGGGTCGATTTCGATGTCGTGGACTGGGTGATCGTCGGCTATGGCGTGGTCACCGTCGCGACATTTGTCCTGTTCTATACGATCGTGACCATGGCGGGCGCTGTCTACCTCGCACAGGTCGGTTATGTCGTGACGCTGACCGGTGTGGGATGGGGTGCCTGGTTCTTCGGCGAGCAACCCTCGGTCTGGCTCTGGGTTTCGGTGGTGCTCGTCTTTGCCGGGGTTGCGCTGGTCAATTTCACCCGGGGCAAAGGCCCCGGGCAGGATTCAAAGAAGACCACGCCCTAGTCTGCCAGCTTGAAGCCTTCCGCTTCGAGCCGTGCGGTGGCGGTGGCCAACTGGCCGGGCGTTGCGGGCAGGAATGGTGGCCGGACATGCCCCATCCCCGGATCGTTATGCTCCTGCGCATGATAGGCTTTCATGACGGGGATGGCAGGAAGGTCCTTGAAGCCCATTCGCAACGCGGTCAGATGCGCCTGCAAGGCATCTGCCTCGCTCGTCTGCCAGTTGGCATAGACTGCCTGCGCCTGCGGGGCGTTGACGTTCACCGTCGCCGAGATGCAGCCCACGCCGCCAAGCCGCAGTCCGGCCAGCAGAAACTCCTCTGAGCCTGGAAACAGCCGGAAGCCCGGGAATTCCTTGAGGGTTCGTTCCATGCGTGGCCAGTCGCCGGAGGAATCCTTCGCGCCGACCACCGTGTCGGGATAGGCCTTGATCAGGCGTCCGATCAGGGTCAGGGGCAGCTCGAAGCCGACCTGCTGGGGAAAGTTGTAGAGGTAGATCTTGAGCGCGGAATCTCCGACCCGTTCGATCACTTCGGCATAGGCGGCGAACAGCCCGTCTTCCGATGGCCCTTTGTAGTAGAAGGGGGGCAGCATCAGGACGCCGCCCGCGCCATTGGCGAGGGCCTTCCGGGTCAGGGTCACCGTATCGGGAATGGCCGTGCATCCCACGCCCGCGATCATTTGCGCGCCCGAGATGCCCGCTTCGGCCAGTGCGTCGAGCAGCGCCAACCGTTCATCGAAACCCAGCGAGTTGGCTTCTCCCGTCGTGCCCAGCGGTGCGACCCCGTCACAGCCATTGGCAAGCAGCCATTTGTTGTGCGCGACGGCCCGCGGGATATCGATCGAAAGGTCTGCCGTCATCGGCGTCAGGGACGCGGCAAAGACGCCGGTCGGTTGGTTCTGGCTGGTCATGTGTTTCTCCTGAATGCGGTAGCGCCATTTTACAGGCTCGACCGATGGGTTGCACTAGCTGCGACGGCGCGATCCCGACCGGTCCGGCAGGGGGGGGATGCCGTCCCGCAGTTTGCGGTTGAGTTCCTCGACCACGTGCTCCTCAAGGTCGTCGACCATGTCTTGGTTGATCGCCTTGCCGCGCACCGACGCGCCCGAGGAATGGACGGTTTCCGGATCGCCGGAGACCAGCGGGTGCCACGCGTAAAGCGGTTTGCCTTCCGCGAGCAGACGGTAGGCACAGGTTTCGGGCATCCAGCGCAGGCCGGCGATATTGCGGGGGGTGACCTTGACGCAGTCGGGCACATTGCGCTGCCGATTGGCGTAGTCGCTGCACTGGCAGGTGTCGTGATCGAGAAACCGGCAGGCCACATCGGTCAGGGCGTATTCTCCGGTATCGGCGTCCTCCAGCTTGAACAGGCAGCATTGACCGCAACTGTCGCACAGGGATTCCCATTCGGGATCGGACATGTCCTCGAGGGACTTGGTTTCCCAGAAGGGTTTGCTTTCGCTCATGCCGGCACCTGATCGATCAGGTGGACAAACGAGCCGCTGACGCTGCCATGGGTCATGCCGCAAGCCCCCAGATCGTCGCCGCGCGCATTCCGGGCGTGGAAAAGTGGCGCGGCGTTGTCTTCGGATGTGATGGAAGCATAGTGAAACTCGTGTCCGCGGAAGTGGCGTCCCGCCGGGCCCAATGCCGTTGGCGAAACCGTTTCGATCGCCCGGTAGCCGAGATGCAGCTTGCGATCGGCAAAGCTGGTCTCGACCGGCAGCAGGCCGGCCATTTCATGGCACTTGCCTTCGGCATCGATCAACCCCCGGCCGAGCGCCATGTAGCCACCACACTCACCGAAAACGACGGCTTGCCGTGCCGCCGCCGCCTGCAGGGCATGTTTGAAGTGCCGAGCCCCGGCAAGCTGTGGGGCATGAAGCTCGGGATAGCCACCGGGAAGATAGATGGCGTCAGCCTGTGCGTCGGGTGCCGCATCGGCCAGAGGCGAGAAAAACATGACTTCGGCTCCTGCTGCGCGCCAAGCCGCAAGAACCGATGGATAGGCAAACGCAAAGGCCGCGTCCCGGGCCACCGCGATGCGTTGGCCGAGGACCGGAATTTGCGGCGGCGTGTCTGCCAAAGCTGGCTCCGGATGTCCCAGGCGCGCCATAGCTGCCAGCCGCGCCAGATCTACAGCTGCGGAAAGGGCCGCGCCGGCAGCTTCGATGAAGCTTTCTAGCGCGCCATACTCACCGGCCTGAACCAGGCCGAGATGACGTTCGGGCAGGAGAAGCTCCGGGTTGCGATGCAGGCAGCCGAGAACGGCAATATCCGGGCAAGCCAGGGCCATTGCGTCTTGCAGCACCTGTGCGTGGCTGGCACTTCCGACGCGGTTGAAGATCACGCCCGTGATCGTGACATCGCTGCGGTGACGGGCAAATCCCGAAACAAGCGCTGCTGCGCTCGCGGCCTGTTTTGCGGCATCGATGACCAGAACCACCGGCCAGCCTGTCAGTGCCGCCAGATCTGCCGTGGACCCGGCATCCGGGCGCCCGGGCAGGTTGGCACCATCGAACAGGCCCATGACACCTTCGGCAAGGATCAGGTCGGATTCGTGCCCGGCGGTCGCAATCAGCTGCGCCAGTGTTCCGGGCCGCATGGCCCAGGGGTCGAGGTTGCAGGCAACGCGCCCGGTGGCGGCGGCATGAAAGGCCGGGTCGATATAATCGGGGCCGGTTTTCGCCCCGGTTACCCGAACCCCGCGATTGCGCAGCGCGCGCAGTAGCCCCAGCGTGATGACGGTTTTCCCGCTACCCGATGCCGGCGCGGCGATGATCAGTCCGGGCGTGGCTGTCATGATGTGAACAGCGTGACCATACCTGCCAGCATGACCGGCCAGGCCACCACTGGACTGGCGAAGGCGCGCATCTGACGGTGTTCGGGGACAACCCCGAAAGCATGCAGCAATCCGGCAAGTCCACCGAGTGCGATGATGGCGATGGTCATCTTCTCAGCCAGCAGCAATGCACGCCCCGAGAAGGCGAGGAACCCGATCACCGCGATCAACGACGCCAGTATCAGAGCAGCGCTGATGAACCGGGGAATCATGGTTGGGGTGTCGGGCTGGCCAAGCGGCGACAAGGGGTTTCGTTCAGCCGGCATCACGCATGTCGCGATGGCCAAGAGGATCATGGTTGAGCACCCGGCCCGAGATCGCACCCAGCCAGTCCAGACCGTCGCGCAGGCGCACCACCTCGCCGACCATGAACAGGGCGGGTGGCGTAATTCCGACAGCCGCCTGTTTTGCGTCGGCGAGCGTGGTTTCCACGATCTGCTGTCGTCCGGTGGTGGCATGGGCGATCAGGGCCGCCGGGCTTTCGGGGCGTGCGCCGCCAGCGATCAGCCGGTCGACGATCTCGTCGATATGCTTGAGCGCCATATAGAAGATCAAAACTTGTGCACCGTTTGCCAGCGCGGTCCAGTCGAGATCATCGGGCACCGCACCGGAAAGGTTGTGCCCGGTCACGAAGGTCACGGCGGTGGCCGTCGCGCGATGGGTCATGGGGATGCCCGCATAGGCCAGCCCGCCAATGGCGGCCGTGATTCCCGGGATCACCCGGAACGGAATTCCCGCACCGACCAGCGCAAGCGCTTCCTCACCGCCGCGCCCGAACAGGAACGGATCGCCGCCCTTGAGCCGCAGCACCTTGCGGCCCTCGCGGGCCAGCGTGACCAGGCGCGCAGAGATATCGGGTTGTTTGGGTGATGGCTTGCCGCCACGTTTGCCAGCGTAAATCAGCTCGGCATCCGGGTTGGCCAGCGCCAGGATACGATCATCGACCAGCGCGTCATGGACAACCGTATCGGCCTGCCGCAGGGCATGCAGCGCACCGATGGTCAGCAGGGCGGGATCACCGGGACCCGCACCCACGAGCCAGACCCAGCCGGATTCAAAACATGGCAGTGAAAGAGCATCCAAATTCATTTTCCGAAGCTAACGCCGGAGCACTGGTCGGGCAACCATCTGGAGCAGTACGATAGGGCCATGAGCGAAGAGCCGCAAAATGATGATCAGGATGAAGGCCGTCCTAACGCGGCGGGATTGCGCCGGGGCTGGACTACGGGCGCTTGTGCGACAGCGGCGGCCAAAGCGGCCTATGAGGCCGTGCTGGGCGGGAATTTCCCCGACCCGGTGACCATCCGCCTGCCGCGTGGCCTGCGGGCGGAATTTGCGCTCGCCACGCGACAATTGGGGGCCGGGACGGCATCGGCATCCATTATCAAGGATGCCGGGGACGATCCCGATGTGACCCATGGCGCCGAAATCATCTGTACGGTGACGTCTGGCACCCCGGGTTCGGGAATTCGCTTTGCGGCGGGGACGGGCGTCGGGACCGTCACCCTGCCGGGCTTGCCGGTCCCGCCGGGGGAGCCGGCGATCAATCCCAAACCCCGCGAGATGATCCGTGCCGCGCTTGAAGAGGTGGCCGGGGAATATGGCGTACAGGCCGATATTCTGGTGACGATCGCCATCCCCGGGGGCGAATTGCTGGCGGCAAAGACGGCGAATCCTAGGCTTGGCATCGTCGGGGGCCTGAGTGTTCTCGGCACGACCGGAGTTGTGATCCCCTATTCCTGTGCGTCATGGGTCCACTCGATCCATCGTGCTGTCGATGTTGCGCGCGCCACGGGGATCGAGCATGTGGCGGGTGCGACGGGGCGGACATCGGAAACCGCCGTGCAGGCGCATTGGCGCCTCGATGACCGGGCGGTGATTGATATGGGAGATTTTGCCGGGGCCCTGCTCAAATATGTGCGCGCCCATCCGCTCCGGCATCTCACGATTGCCGGGGGTTTTGGAAAGCTTTCCAAGCTGGCCTACGGTCACATGGATCTGCATTCCAGCCGGTCATCAGTTGATGTGCCCGGGCTTGTCCAGCGACTCGCGCGTTGCGGAGCATCGCGGGATGTGATCACGGAAGCGGGAAGCGCGGTGTCTGCCGGTGGCGTGCTGGAACTGGCCACGCATGATGGACTGGCTGGCGCGCTTTCCCTGGATGTGGCGCGTGGGGCGCGTGAAGTTTGTCGGGCGGCACTTGCCGGTGCAGCGGATCTTGATGTGCTGGTTGTGGCGCGCGACGGGTCGGTTCTGGCGCATGTCGAAGCCTGAACCTCCCAAACTGCTGATCCTGGGAGGAACGCGGGAGGCCGCCGATCTGGCCCTGCAGGCTGACGTGCGCTGGGGCAGTTCCCTGACGGTCATCACCTCGCTGGCAGGCCGCACGGCGGCGCCGGCTGAGATTGCCGGTCAGGTGCGAAGCGGTGGCTTTGGCGGTGCTGACGCCATGGCGGCCTATCTGGAGACCGAGAATATCGCGGCGGTGATCGATGCCACCCACCCGTTTGCGGCACAGATATCGGCCAATGCCGCCGCCGCGTGTTTGCGCGCCCAAACGTCGCGTGTGTTGCTCGACCGTCCGATGTGGGAGCGCCAGGATGGTGACCAGTGGCACATGGCTGCGGATGTGTCACAAGCAGCCGGCATGCTGCCCCGGCTCGGGCGCCGGGTGTTCCTGACGACGGGACATGCGGGCCTTGAAGAGTTCTCAGGATATCGGGACATCTGGTTTCTTGTCCGGCTGGTCGAGATGCCGGAAAACCCCCTGCCATTGGCCGAATATCAGGTGATCACGGCGCGCGGCCCCTTTGACGTGGATGGGGAAACGGCATTGCTGTTGCGCCATGAAATCGACGTGATTGTTTGCAAGGCTTCAGGTGGAGATATGACCCGTGCAAAACTGGATGCCGCGCGTATGCTGGGGCTTCCCGTCGTGATGATTGCGCGTCCGCCAGGTCCCGACGGACCGCGTGTCGTGTCAGTCGAGGCGGGGCTGGCCTGGCTGACGGAATTGCTGGGTTGACCTGCGCCTCGCTTGGCGCGAAACAGGAATTGCTATGATGGTTTTACGATCTTTGAGTCTTGCTGCGTTCCTTGCGGTTTTCGTTCATGCGGTGCCCGCGGTGGCGCAAACCGATATTTTTGCCGAAGACCCCCTGATCGTGGCGGTCTACGAAAACCGGACCGACAAGGTTCGCGAACTCATCGTGCGTCAACATCCTACAGCCCGCACAGATACCGATGGCCGCACGCCCATGATCTGGGGTGCCATTCAGGGCAGTTATGATTCCCTGGCGTTGCTGCTCGAAGCCAAGGCGCGGACCAATCTTGTCGACGATGTTGGCAATAGCGCGCTCTATCACGCTGCTGAGCAGGGGCATATCGAGATTGTCGATCTGCTGTTGTCCTATGACGCGCGGGTCGATCAGGAAAACCGCGATGGCCGTACGCCTCTGATGGCGGCTGCCCGCGCCGGGCATCCCGGAATCACCCGCGCCTTGATTGCCGCGGGTGCTGATATCGAACGTTCGGATTTTACCGGGCGCAGCGTGCTCGATATTGCCCGCGAAGGCCGTTCGCGCCAGGTGGTCCAGATTCTCGAAGAAGCCGGCGCACGCTAGGTCATGTTCCAGAGCCCGCGCCGGGCCTCACGAATTCTCAGCCGTTGTCCGTGGGCGCAGGACATGGTGGTGGGCGGAATTGTAAAGCTCGCTATCGGCAAAAGCGTCGTCCGATGACAGGTCTTCGGCCAGAACCGGACCGACCAGAATGAGTGCCGTGCGCGTGATCCCCGACCCCTTCACCTTGTCGCGAATGGTTTTCAGCGTGCCGCGGATGAATTTCTCGTCGGGCCAGCTCACCCGATAGGCGACGACAACAGGGCAGTCCTCGCCGTAATGGGGGGTCAGGTCACGCACGACCTTGACCAGATTGTTGATCGACAGATGTACCGCCAGCGTGGCGCGGGATCGGGCCAGTTCGACCAGTTCCTCGCCTTCGGGCATATCCGAGGCACGCACCGAGGTGCGGGTCAGGATCACGGTCTGGCTCACACCCGGCAGGGTGAACTCCCGGCACAAGGCGGCGGACGCGGCGGCGAATGCCGGAACGCCGGGAACCACTTCATAGGGAATGTCCAGAACGTCGAGGCGGCGCATCTGTTCACCGATGGCGCCATACAGTGAAGGGTCGCCGGAATGGACCCGCGCCACGTCCTGCCCCAGGCCATGGGAGGCGACCATATGGGCGATGATCTGATCCAGATGCAAAGGCGCGGTATCGATGATTGTCGCATCCGCAGGCGCATGGGCCAGAATTTCGGGGGGCACCAGCGATCCGGCATAGAGGCAGACGGGCGCGCGCGCGATCATGTCCCGGCCGCGCAAGGTAATCAGATCCGCTGCGCCGGGTCCGGCGCCGATAAAGAAAACAGTCATGCGCCTGTCTTACCCCCCGCCATGCGGCTTTGACTAGAGCCGCGCGCGTCCTATGATCGCTGACGAACCAGCGAGGCCATCGATGGGTGGATTGAAACGCCGCGTCCTTACAATTCTGAGTGCCCTTGCGCTGACCGCCTGCGCTTCAGGAACCGAAGTCCTGACAGTGAGCGGGTCAAAAGCCTATCTCGCTGAACCTGTCGCGATCGACGTTCTGGAAGCCCATTTCAACATTCCCTTTCTGCTGCCGCAGATCGACAGCGTCCAGAAAAGCCTGCGTGACAACGGGACGGTTGTGCAGGAAGCCTATTTTGCCGGGGATGCGCGGGTTGCGGTCGTCGAGCATGTCTATGATTCGTGGTTCAACCAGATCTCGATTGCCAGCGCGCGGGATGCCGATGCCTTCCGGACCTTTCTCTCGAACACGCCCCTGCGGTCCCGGCATCCGGTGGTCTACGAGGCACCGGGCATTCACACGATCGGTTTTCTGGCGCAGGACGGCGCCTGTGTGGCCTTCCGGTTTCTCAAGCGGGTGAAGACTTCGACGGGCTATAACAACGATTCCCAAGATCCCGACACCTTCGTGGCCGGATACACCTGTGATGCCGATGGCCTGAAGTTCATCGAACTGTTCGGGTTCATGACGGCTGAGGACAAGGCGCGGGTCGACCGCCGCAACAGTATCTGACGCTCTAGCTGCCGGTTTCCTGTGCGTGCTTTCGGGCATAGCCGCGCGGCGTATAGGCCCAGTTCCGGCCCGCCGCGTGCAACGCCCGGGACTGGCTGTTCCCGATGATCACGACCGTCAGCATGTCGATGGTGTCGAGCCGCAGTTCCGACAGGGTCACGATCTCCACACTTTCGCCTTCCCGCGCCAGATTTCGCGCCACGATGACCGGCGTGTCGTCGGGCCGATGGGCCAGCAGGATATCCCGGGCTGTTTCGATCTGGTGCCGCCGCTTGTGACTGGCTGGATTGTAAAGCGCGACGACGAAATCGGCT
>JAURLR010000250.1 GCA_030831135.1 Alphaproteobacteria bacterium | reverse complement strand
GTTTCAAACCCGCCCGTTTCCATCAACGCGTCATTGCCGGTGTCTGGTCGTGCTCCCAGCATCCTTCGAGACGCGCGCGACGCGCGGGAATGAGTCCAAAACGAGAACTCTGACTCACTTTTGCAACAGTTTTGTGATTTTGGGCAATCTTTTGTAATTGCACGATAAATCACTGTTGACCCGGCGAGTCGGGCTGTGATTCTCTCGAGTCATGGCAGTTATCGATGAAATCCGCTACCGCGCACGTTCAGCCCTCTGGCCTATCATAGGGGCGCTTTTGCTGGCCTATTTCTCGTATCACATGGTGCAGGGGCAGCAGGGTGTGCTGTCTCTATTGCAGCTTCAGACGAAGGTCGAGAAGGCGGAAACCATCCATGCTGCCGTGCGCGCAGAGCGGGTTGAACTGGAAGCCCGCGTGGCGCTGCTCCGTCCCGACAATCTTGATCCGGATATGATCGAGGAGCGGGCCCGCGTGATGCTCAATTTCGCCCATCCGAACGAGATCGTGATCCTGCAGTCCGAAACGGCGCGCAACTAACGCGATTGAAAACAGGGGCCGTGCGAATGATTGTTTCGCACGCAAAATCAAAAATTAGCTTAATTCGAGTAAATACACGATTTTTCGCGGTTTTCTGACCCTTAGCGCCTATTCAGTTCTTGTTCACATCCCCTGTTTAACCTACTTGTCGTGGGTACACATGCCTAGGTTCAGGTCGTAGGGGGATTGAAAATGGCACGAAAGCCAGCCGCAAAGTCGTCTCGAACAGCTTCCAAAAGCACCGCAAGCCGACGCAAATCGTCGTCGCAAGCCAAACCAGATTACAGCAATTACGATGTTGATGAGCTTCGCGGCTTTTATCGCGACATGCTTCAGATCCGTCGTTTTGAGGAGAAGGCCGGCCAGATGTACGGCATGGGCCTGATCGGCGGGTTCTGCCATCTGTATATCGGCCAGGAAGCCGTGGTTGTCGGCATGCAGGCCGCACTGAACGAACAGGATTCGGTGATCACCACCTATCGCGATCATGGCCATATGCTGGCCTGCGGGATGGATGCAAACGGTGTCATGGCTGAACTGACCGGACGCGAGGGTGGCTACTCGCGCGGCAAGGGCGGTTCCATGCACATGTTCTCCAAGGAGAAAAACTTCTACGGCGGACACGGCATTGTCGGCGCGAACGTCCCGCTGGGCACGGGCATCGCGTTTGCCCACAAATACAACGAAGATGGCGGCGTTTGCCTGACCTATTTTGGTGATGGTGCTGCCAATCAGGGGCAGGTCTACGAAGCCTTCAACATGGCCGCGCTGTGGGACCTCCCGGTGATCTACATCATCGAGAACAACCGCTATGGCATGGGCACCTCGATCGAGCGCGCGTCGTCGTCAGCCAACTTCGTCGATCGTGCCGAAGCCTACGGGTTCCCCGGGCTGCAGGTGGACGGGATGGATGTCATCAAGGTCCACGAGGCAGCCGAAGAGGCGCTCGCCCATGTTCGCGCAGGCAAGGGCCCTTACATGCTGGAAATGCAGACCTACCGATATCGCGGACATTCGATGTCCGATCCGGCCAAATACCGGACCAAGGAAGAAGTCCAGAAAATGCGGACCGAGAAAGACCCGATCGAGACCCTGAAGGAGACCCTGATCAGTATGGGGCATGCCGACGAGGACTCCCTGAAGGCGATTGATAAAGAAGTCCGCGAACATGTGAACGCTGCGGCGGATTTCGCCCAGGAAAGTCCCGAGCCCGACCCCAAGGAGCTCTACACCGACATCCTGATTGAAGTCTGACCCGGAACGGGCGGAGAGGAAACGAAGCTATGCCGATTGAAGTTCTTATGCCGGCGCTCTCGCCGACGATGACCGAGGGTAATCTGGCCCGCTGGCTCAAGGCCGAGGGGGACAGTATCTCCCCCGGCGATGTGATTGCCGAAATCGAGACCGACAAGGCGACGATGGAAGTCGAAGCCGTTGATGAAGGCATTCTGGGCAAGATTCTGGTTGAAGAGGGCGCGGAGAACGTTGCCGTCAACACACCCATCGCGGTGATCCTTGAGGATGGCGAAAGTGCGGATGATATTTCTGCTTCCGCGCCCGCATCATCCGGCGCAGCCGCCGCCAGTGATGATGGAGACACCGACGAAGAGACGCCCGAAGCCGAGGAAGCTCCTGCGCCGGCGAAGGCGAAGGCCCCGCCAGCTGAAACTGAATATCAAGGTGAGACCACCGAAATCACGGTTCGCGAAGCCTTGCGAGACGCCATGGCTGAGGAAATGCGGACCGATGACAAGGTCTTCCTGATGGGTGAGGAAGTTGCCCAGTATCAGGGCGCTTACAAGGTCAGCCAGGGCTTGCTGGAGGAATTCGGCGAGAAGCGGGTGATCGACACCCCGATCACCGAACAGGGCTTTGCCGGCATCGGTGTTGGCGCAGCCTTTGCCGGTCTTCGCCCGATCGTCGAGTTCATGACCTTCAACTTCGCCATGCAGGCGATTGACCAGATCATCAACTCGGCTGCCAAGACCCATTACATGTCGGGCGGCCAGATGGACTCACCCATCGTGTTCCGTGGTCCCAATGGTGCGGCATCACGTGTGGGCGCGCAGCATTCCCAGTGTTACGCGAGCTGGTACGGCCATTGTCCGGGCCTGAAAGTGGTCGCGCCGTATTCCGGCGCGGACGCCAAGGGGCTGCTCAAATCCGCGATCCGGGATCCCAATCCGATCATTTTCCTCGAGAACGAACTGCTCTATGGCCAGAGCTTCGAGGTGCCTACCGATCCAGACTTTACGGTTCCGATTGGCCGCGCAAAGGTGCTGCGCGAGGGTGATGATGTCACGATCACCGCGTTCTCCCTGATGGTCGGAAAGGCCCTGGAGGCGGCTGAAATGCTGTCGGCTGAAGGTATCGAGGCGGAAGTGATCGATCTGCGCACGATCCGCCCGCTCGACACGCAAACGATTGTGGAATCGGTCAAGCGCACCAATCGCATTGTTTCGGTTGAGGAAGGCTGGCCCTTTGCCGGTATTGGTGCGGAAATCGGCATGCGCATCATGGAGGAGGCGTTCGACTATCTGGACGCGCCGGTGATGCGGGTGACCGGTGAAGACGTGCCGATGCCCTATGCCGCCAACCTC